>DBAZ01000073.1:7681-16476 GCA_002291945.1 Tepidimonas sp. UBA997 | reverse complement strand
CTTTAGGGTGAAACCTATATGCTGACTAAGTCGTTGATTTCAATAGTGAAAACAGGTTTTTTGAGTGTTTTTTCACGGATTCAGGGAACAGTCAACGGAAGTTGAATAACAGGTACAACTCAAAAGTTGTTCAGTATGTTTTCACATACTAAAATCCGTCGTACAGGTGTCGACTGAATGGCTTGAGGAGGTGAGTCAGGTACATCCAATCCTATGGCCTGGCTCCACATGGTTACATGGATCTTGGCTGGATGGCTGAAGACATGTCTAAAGGCATGAATTCCTTTAGAATCAAAGACTTGCAAGCCTTTGGAGCGGGTGAAGGGAATCGAACCCTCGTATCAAGCTTGGGAAGCTGGCGTTCTACCATTGAACTACACCCGCAACGAGGCTGGAGTTTAGCACTTCAGGCGCTGGCGCGGCGCTGTGGCCTCAGGGTCGGCCCAGCAAAAAATACAGCCCGGTGTAGCCACTGGGTGCGTGTACCAGGCCGAAATACACCGGCCCGATGCCGGAGTCGGCACCGACAAACAGGCTCGAGCCGATGCGCCAGCGCTGGCGTCCTTGTTGCAAGGTCTGGCCTGCTGACTGCCGCCAGACGGCACCCGCTTCCACCGATCCGCCGACATACCAAGCCCGCGCCAACCCGGGGGACGAACCCATGCGGCGGTAGGTGGTCAGGCGGGCCAGCGCCATTTCGTTGCCGGCCAGTTGCCCTGGCCGGTAGCCGCTCAGGTTCTGCAGTCCACCGAGGGCGAATTCATCTACCGCGCTCGGCGCGACGGTGCTGGACTGTGCCAGTTGCAGGGAGGCGTTCCAGATGTGCGGGCCCAGGCGGGCAACCCGATTGACCGTGGCCGTCCAGCGGGTAAAGGGTGTGCGCTCGCCTTCGACCCGGTAGTGGCCGCGCTGCCAGTCGAAGGCGTACCGGTAGCCGCTTTGCGGAAAGTGGGCGTGATCGAGTTGGTCGGCCACCCAGGCCAGACGCCAGGCGGCCTCAGTCCAAGTGACCTCGCGCACCCGGCTCACCCCCTGGATGTTGGCGAATTGCGGCAGCGACTGCCGCCGCGAGCCGATCACGCCGAGCCGGATATCGCCCGTGTGGCCGGTGCGCCCCAGATGCCAGCCGGTGTCCAGCCCGATGCGCGTGGTGCGGCGGCGGAACTGGGCCAGCGGGTTGCCGCCCGCATCAAACCACTCGATGCGCCGCAGCTCGTGGTCGGCATAGCTGCTCAGAAACCACTGCCGGTCGTCGCCCAAGGGTTGGTAGAGCTCGGTGCCTGCGGCCACGGTGGCGCCGAGTTCGACCCGAGTCCGCAACTGCGCACCGAGCGCGTTGAGGTCGCGCCGGTTGTGGCTGATGCGCAGGTTGAAGTCACCCAAGCCCTGGAAGTCGGTTTTCAAATCCAGCCCGACACGGAACTGGTTGATGCTGGCCGGGTCTTCGGTGAGCACGAGCACCAGCCCCTCACGGTCGGTGCCGGGCACGGCCTGGAGCCGGTAGTCCAGCCGCACATAGTCATCCAGCGCGACGAGGCGCTGCAGGTCTTGTTCTATGGCGTCGGGGTCGGGCGCATCACCGGGCCGGATGTCGAGCTGGCGTTGCAGCCGCTGAATCTGTGGCTCGGGCACGCCTTCGATGCGCACAAAAGCCAGTGTGGTGGGCAGACCTTGCTGGAGTTCGGCAAAGCGGGCCGAGCGCCGTTGCTGCCAGGCGGCGTAATCCGCTGGCGCAATGGCAAAGCGCTGCAGCGAACTGACCACGCTTTCCCCATAGGCCCGGCCAAGCTCGATGAGCTCGTCGGCCTGCTCGAAGCTGGCGGCAGTCAGCTCCCCCAGGTTGGGTTGCAGCAGCAGGTCGTTGGGCGTGAGCAGGGCGATGCTGCGGTTGACGTTCTGCTCGGTGAGGATGTTGATCGACTGCAGCGTCAGGCCCACCAGGCTGTTGAGGCTGTCGCGCGTGGCCAGCGGGGTGCCGATATGCACGGCGATCACGATATCGGCCCCCATCTGCCGGGCCACATCGACCGGCAGGTTGTTGACCAAGCCACCGTCGCCGAGCAGGCGGCCTTCCCACTCCAGCGGCGAAAACACGCCCGGCACTGACATGCTGGCGCGCAACGCCGCCGCCAGATCGCCGCGCTCCAGCAGCACCGGCTCGCCGGTGACCATGTCGGTCGCCACGGCCCGGAAGGGAATCGGCAACTGATTGAAGTCGCTCAACTCGCGGGTATGCAGGGTAAAGCGGCGCAGCAGCAGCTCCAGTGACCGACTCGACACCGTGCCAGCAGGCAACACGAATTGCCCGTCGCGAAAACCCAGTTGCAGCACCGGCGAGTAATGGAAGTCTTCCTCTTTGCGGCGCTGCGAGCGTTGCGGTCGGGGCACTTCGCCGGTGAACAGGTTGCGCCAGTCCACCGCAAGGATTTGGCGCTCCAGCTCGGCCGGTGACAGGCCGCTGGCGTACAAGCCGCCGATGATGGCCCCCATGGACGTGCCCACCACCATGTCAACCGGCACGTTGGCGGCTTCCAGTGCTTTGAGAATGCCCACATGGCTGAAGCCGCGCGCACCGCCGCCCGACAGCACCAGCGCCACACGAGGCCGATCGGTGGCTTCGCGGGCCAGCAACCCACCGCTGGGCGCGGTAGTCGGGGCCGGTTGCGCCAGTGCGCCGGTTGCCGTTGCCAGCAGCGCCAGCCCCCACAGCGGCCCCAACAAAGGCCCCCACAGAGGCCCAAGGAGTGGCCCCAAGTCCGGGCGTCGCATCGACGGCCGGAACAGACCGCAAGCGCACATCCGGCGCCCGAGGGCGGCCAGCCAGAGCCAGAGGGGTTGCCAGCCGCGTGCGTTCACTTCAGGATGTCGCCCATGCAGAGGTATTTGATTTCCACGTAATCGTCCATGCCGAAGTGCGAGCCTTCGCGGCCCAGACCGGACTGCTTGACACCGCCAAAGGGCACGTGTTCGGTCGCCAGAATGCCCACGTTGATGCCGACCATGCCGTATTCCAGCGCCTCGCTGACGCGGAAGATGCGGCCCACGTCGCGGCTGTAGAAGTAGCTGGCCAGACCGAATTCGGTGTCGTTGGCCGCAGCAATCGCTTCTTGCTCGGTGTGGAACTTGAACACCGGCGCGAGGGGGCCAAAGGTCTCCTCGCGGGCGCACAGCATGTCGGCGCTGGCGTCGGCCACCACGGTGGGTTCGAAGAACTGGCCAGAGCCGGTGGCGGACAAGCGCTTGCCGCCCACCAGCACACGGCCGCCCTTGGCCACGGCGTCGGCTACATGGCGCTGCACTTTCTCGAGCGCGGCCTCCTCGATCAACGGGCCCTGGTTGACGCCTTCGTCAAAGCCGTTGCCGACCTTGGCCGTGGCCACCTTGGCAGCGAACTTGGCCACGAACTCGTCGTACACGCCTTGCTGCACGTAGATGCGGTTGGAGCACACGCAGGTTTGCCCGGCGTTGCGGTATTTGCTGGCAAAGGCGCCTTCCACGGCGGAGTCGAGGTCGGCGTCGTCGAACACGATGAAGGGGGCATTGCCGCCCAGTTCCAGCGAGAGCTTCTTCACCGTCGGTGCGCATTGCGCCATCAGGATGCGGCCCACCTCGGTCGAGCCGGTGAAGCTCAGGTGGCGCACCACGTCGCTGGCACACAGCACCTTGCCCACTTCGATGCTGCCCGCACTGTCGCTGGTGATGACGTTGAGCACCCCCGCCGGCATGCCGGCACGCAGCGCCAGTTCGGCGGCGGCCAGCGCCGTCAGGGGCGTGAGCTCGGCCGGCTTGATGACGACCGGGCAGCCTGCGGCCAGTGCCGGGGCCACCTTGCGGGTGATCATGGCCAGCGGGAAGTTCCACGGCGTGATGGCCGCGCACACGCCGATGGGCTGCTTGAGCACCAGCAGGCGGCGGTTGGGGTCGAACGGGGGCAGGGTTTCGCCGTTGACGCGCTTGGCTTCTTCGGCAAACCACTCCACGAAGCTGGCCCCGTAGGCCACTTCGCCCCTGGCTTCGGGCAGGGGCTTGCCCTGTTCGGCGGTCATGATGCGGCTCAGATCGTCCTGGTGGGCCATGAGCAGGTCGTACCACTGGCGCAGGATGAGGCTGCGCTCCTTGGCGGTTTTGGTTTTCCAGCCGTTCCACGCCGCATGGGCCGCGGCAATGGCGGCTTCGGCGTCGGCGGGCCCCAGGTTGGCCACGTCGGCCAGATGCTGGCCGGTGGCCGGATCGTGTACGGCAAAGCGGCGGCTGCCTGCCACCCATGCGCCGTTGATCAGCGCGTCGGTCTTGAGCAGGGTCGGGTCCTTGAGTTGCGCAAGCGGTGTGGCCTTCGTGTCCATGGTCGTCTCACAGTCTTACAGTCGGGTTGGCGGTAAAGCGGCAAGCTTAACGCGGACGAGCGAACTTGTCAGTCCGCTGGGCGTCGCTGGCCTAGAGCCGGTGTATCTGCGCCCAGCATGGGCGGAGGTCTGGGTGCGGTCGGGCGCTGACCGTCAAACAGAATCGGGTGGGCCACCATGGGCGGCGTGCTTGCAGTGGCAGGCAGGCACATGCCGCGTGCCTTCACATGGGGGTGTTCCAGCACCTGCGCCACCTCCAGAATCGGCGCACAAGGCACCCCGGCCTGGTCGAGTTGCTGCATCCAGTCGGCCGTGTCCCGCTGCATGGCCCAGCCGGTGATCATGGGCACCAGCGATTGCCGGTTCGCCACCCGCGCCGGGTTGGTGGCAAAACGCTCGTCGCGAGCCACGCCGGGGTGGCCTGCCACCTCGCAGAACCGCTGGAACAGCCTGTCGTTGCCGATCGCCAGCACCATGTGCCCATCACGTGTGGGGAAGACCTGGTAGGGGACGATGTTGGGGTGGGCGTTGCCCATGCGGGTGGGGTGAGTCTGGCCGACCAACTGGTTGCTGGCCTGATTGGCCAGCATGGCCACCTGCACGTCGAACAGTGAGGCGTCCAGCACCCGACCCTTGCCGGTGCGCTGGCGTTCATGCAGCGCGGCCAGAATGGCCGTGGTCGCGTAAACGCCGGTCATCAGGTCGGTCACGGCCACGCCGACCTTCTGTGGCTCTTCGCCCCGGTTGCCAGTGATGCTCATGAGTCCGCCTTCGGCCTGGATGGCGAAGTCATACCCGGCTTTGTGCGACAGCGGCCCGGTCTGCCCGTAGCCGGTGATGGAGCAATAGATCAGCCCCGGGTTGAGGGCCAGCAGGCTGAGGGCGTCCAGCCCGTACTTGGCGAGCTGGCCGACTTTGTAGTTTTCGATCAGCACGTCGGCCTCGCGAGCCCATTCGCGTACCTGCTGAATGCCTGGCGGGCTGGCGATGTCGATCGCCACCGAGCGTTTGCCCCGGTTGGCACACAGGAAATAGGCCGCCACACGCTCAGGTCCTTCACCCCACCAGGGCGGGCCCCAGGCGCGGGTGTCGTCGCCCGTGCCGGGCCGCTCAACCTTGATCACGTCGGCCCCGTAATCAGCCAGAATCTGCCCGGCCCATGGGCCAGCCAGCACGCGGGACAGGTCAAGCACTTTGACCCCGGCCAGCGGCTGGGGCGATTCAGGGGCAGGGGGCTGGCCGGTGAGTGGCATGGCGTCCTCAGTTGGCAAACGCGGCAATCCCGGTGATGGCCCGACCCAGTATGAGCGCGTGGATGTCGTGCGTGCCTTCGTAGGTGTTGACGATTTCCAGGTTCACCAGGTGGCGCACCACACCGTACTCGTCGCTCATGCCGTTGCCGCCCATCATGTCGCGGGCGCTGCGGGCAATGTCGAGCGCCTTGCCGCAATTATTGCGTTTGAGGATGGAAGTCACCTCGACAGGGGCGGCACCTGCATCCTTCATGCGGCCCAGCGCCAGACAGCCCTGCAGGCCCAGGGCAATTTCGGTCAGCATGTCGGCCAGTTTTTTCTGGATGAGCTGGTTGGCGGCCAGCGGGCGGCCGAACTGGTGGCGGTCCAGCACGTACTGGCGGGCGCGGGTGTAGCAATCTTCCGCCGCACCCAGGGCACCCCAGGCGATGCCGTAACGCGCACTGTTGAGGCAGGTGAACGGGCCTTTGAGGCCGCGTACCTCGGGGAAAGCGTTTTCTTCGGGGCAGAAGACCTCGTCCATCACGATTTCGCCGGTGATGCTGGTGCGCAGCCCCACCTTGCCGTGGATGGTCGGCGCACTCAGGCCTTGCCAGCCTTTTTCCAGCACGAAGCCGCGAATCTGGCCTTCGTCGTCCTTGGCCCAGACCACGAACACGTCGGCAAGCGGGCTGTTGGTGATCCACATTTTCGCCCCGCTGATCGAATAACCGCCCGCCACCTTGCGGGCGCGGGTGATCATGCTGCCGGGGTCGCTGCCGTGGTTGGGTTCCGTCAGGCCGAAGCAGCCCACCCATGCACCGGTGGCCAGTTTGGGTAGGTATTTTTGCCGCTGCGCCTCGGTGCCGAATTCAAAAATGGGCAGCATCACCAGCGAGCTTTGCACGCTCATCATGCTGCGGTAGCCGCTGTCCACGCGTTCCACCTCGCGCGCCACCAGGCCGTAGCAGACGTGGTTCAGGCCGGCGCCGCCGTACTGTTCGGGAATGGTGGGGCCGAGCAGGCCGAGTTCGCCCATTTCGTTGAAGATAGAGCGATCGGTTTGCTCGTTGCGGAACGCCAGTTGCACCCGGGGCAGCAGTTGTTCCTGACAGTAGGCGTGGGCGGCGTTGCGTACCTGGCGCTCGTCGTCGGTGAGTTGGCTGTCGATCTGGAAAGGGTCAGACCAGGAGAAGCGTGCGAGTGTAGCCATGGCGTGTCTCGTGCAGGAAAGTCGGGAATGGGGGCATCCTACCCGCTTCTTCTGCATCGACGGCAAGGAAATTTTTTCCCAGATAGGAGATTTTGTTTTGCATGGCCTGATAGGCTGGCGGCATCATGCACCCCGGCATCGATAGGCTTCAGTAGAAGTCGCATTCAGCCACGAATTGTGTGATACTCGCCGATTGCCAATGGTTTGAGTGGCCCCATTTTTTGTCCGACATGCAACCCGGCAGCGTGGTGGCGACCCGTTTGGTCGGGCGGTGGCCAGCAGGCCATTCCCATCAAGCCATGATCCTAGATTGTTCAATCGACAATCTCGGCTGATGGCAACGACTTTTCTTTCACAAGCGCTGAGTGACTTCCGATGATTCAAAAGAATCTGATCAGTGCCTTGGTAGGCCTGACCGCCATGGTCTTGCTGATGGGGCTCCTAGGCTATTTGTACGAGGATCAGTTGACGCTGGCCACCACCTGGGTGGTCGAGCGCATCGGGTTCGTGGGCTTGATGGCCATCCTGATGGTGACCGACACCTTGGTGACACCGTTTCCGCCCGACATTTTGCTGGTGGTGGTTGCCAACAGCCCGCTGGCAGAGAACTGGCCGGTCTATGTGGGCCTCTTGAGCATGGTGTCGGTGCTGGCGGGCATGACGGGCTACAGCATCGGCCGCTGGCTGGGGCACCTCCAGTGGACGCAGCGCCTGTTTGGTGACTTCAAGCAAGAGCACCGCGATTTCACCAGCAAGTACGCTTTCTGGGCGGTGGCACTCGGGGCGGTCACGCCGCTGCCGTACTCCGTCACCTGCTGGACGGCTGGCGTGCTGGGCGCACGTTGGACCACCGTGCTGGCGGCATCGGTGCTGTTTCGCATTCCGCGTTTTTTTCTGTATTACTGGCTGCTTTCTACGGCGGGGGGTTTTTTCTCGGTCAAGTAGTGAGCCGGTTTGCCGGTTTGTGGGGGGTGTTTAGGCATGACGAAACGGCGACTGTTCTGGATTTCCGGTCTGGCGCGAAGCGTGTTGTTTGCCTTGTGCTGGCTGGTGCTGACCGAAGGCGACCCGAGTGCCTGGGTGTTTGGCGCACTGGCGGTGCCGGGCGCACTGGCCCTGAGTCTGTGGCTGCTGCCCCCTGAACATCCGCTGCAGTGGCGGCGCGTGATCGCGGTCTTGCCCAAATTTCTGTGGGAATCGGTCAAAGGCGGGGTCGATGTGGCATGGCGTGCCTTCATGCCGCGCATGCCGATTGCGCCCGGCTGGGTGCTGTTGCCGGTGGCCTTGCCCGACACGGCCCGGGTGGCCCTGAGTGCCGAACTCTCGCTCATGCCCGGCACGCTGGTGGCCGGCACGCAGGAGCAGCAACTGCTGGTTCACGTGCTAGACCGCGATGCCGATCACAGCGGCATGGCAGCCATCGAGCGCGAAGTCGCCGACATGCTGGGCAAACCTGCGGGGCAGCCATGATCGAGACCGGCTTTGAGCTTGCGGCAGCCTCGATCCTGCTGTCGCTCGGCTTTGCCCTGTGGCTGGTCTGGCGTGGCCCCAAGCGTGCCGACCGGATGATGGCGGCGCAACTGGCCGGCAGTGCCGGGGTGGCGGTGGTGCTGTTGCTCGCACCCTTGTCCAACTGGGCCGCGCTCGATGTGGCGCTGGTGCTGGCGCTGCTGGCGGCGCTGGCGGCGCTGGCTTTTGTGAAGGCCGCCAGTGCCCAAGGGTGTGGCGACCCCGAATCCGAGCCGGTCGATTTGCATGCCTTGGTGCAGCCCGATGATGTGCCGAAGGAGCCGCCGCGATGAGGGATGCGCTGTCGATGCTGCTGGTCATGCTGGGGGTGGTGTTTTTTGTCGCTGGTACGGTCGGGCTGCTGCGCTTTCCCGACACCTTCAGCCGCCTGCACGCCCTGACCAAGGCCGACAACCTGGGGCTGGGGTTTGTGGTGGTCGGGGTGGCCTTGCAGGCGCACAGCCTGTTTCAAATCGCCAAGCTGGTGCTGATCTGGGG
>DBAZ01000073.1:0-7249 GCA_002291945.1 Tepidimonas sp. UBA997 | reverse complement strand
TGCGGCTTGATTCTGCTGACTGCCCTAGCCACCGTTGCGGGCGTGCAGGTGTTTCGCAGCATCGTTTTTTTTGTGGTGTATGGCTTGCTGGTTGCGGTGGCCTGGGTTCGGCTGGGTGCGGTCGATGTGGCGCTGGCAGAAGCAGCCATCGGTGCCGGGTTGACCGGGGTGCTGCTGCTGTCCGCGTCGGCCCGCTTGCCCGCCTGGCAAGACTCGGTGCGCTGGCGACCGTGGGCGGCCTTGCTGTCGGCGGGGCTGTCGGCCATGCTGGCCTGGGCCTGGTTTGCCACGCCGGTGGCCACGGGCCTGAGCGACGACGTGACCACCCACCTGGGGCCGACCGGTATCGGCAACCCCGTGACCGCCGTGCTGCTGAACTTTCGGGCCTGGGACACCCTGCTGGAGAGCATCGTTTTATTGGCCGCCTTGCTGGGCCTGTGGATGCTGGCTCGGGACGGCGACTGGCAGCGCCCCCTGGGCCTGCGACAAACCGCCCTCGACGGGGGCACCATGACCACCCTGGGGCGCTTGCTGCCGCCGCTGGGCTTTCTGGTCGGGGTCTATCTGGTCTGGGCCGGGGCAGACCACCCCGGCGGTGCCTTCCAAGGTGGGACGGTGCTGGCGGCGATGGCGGTACTGGCGGCCATGGCTGGGCGCTTTCAAGCCCCCCGGGTGGGCAACCGGCTCTGGCGCTTCGGTTTGGTGGTGGGGCCGGGGGTGTTTTTGCTGGTCGGGCTGGCGCTGCACGCCGCTGGCCTCGGTTTTCTGACCTACCCGCTGGCGCATACCAAAACCCTCATCGTGCTGATCGAGGTGTTTCTGACCCTGTCGATCGCGGTCACGCTGGCGCTGCTGCTGATCGGCCCACCAGGGCCGCACAGCGTCGGCACGGAGCCGCCGCCATGACGAATGTCTATGCTTTGAGCGCGGCAGCGCTGATCGGGATCGGCTTTTACGGCCTGATAGCCAGCAGCCACCTGCTGCGTCGGGTGATCGCCTTCAACGTCATCGGTTCGGGGATATTTCTGTTTCTGGGCGCTTTCGCATCCCGCAGTGGGCTGCCCGACCCGGTGGCGCAGGCGCTGATCATCACCGGCATCGTGGTGGCCCTGTCGGCTTCGGCGCTGGCCGTGGGCCTGGTGGTGGCCCATGCCCGTGCAAGCCGACGGGTGGTGCTGCCCGAGGACGACACCACAGTCGGCCCATGAACGCCATGCTCGTTGCCCTCGCGGCACCCTTGCTGGCCGCCCTGCTGGCAGTGGTCTGGCCACGCCGGGCCGCGCGGTTCGGTCTGCTGGCCGTGGCCGTGGTGGGCACGGCGGTGCCGCTGCTCGGGGCCGAGTTGCTGGCGCAAGGCCGGGTTGGTTTTGTCGTAGGCGGCTGGGAGGTGCCGCTGGGCATCGCTCTGGCCGCCGACGGGCTGTCGGTGCTGTTTCTGGGCATGGCGGCGCTGGTCATGGCGGCCGTGCTGCTGGCGGCCCGGCGCGATTTTCCGCCCGGTCAGGGGGGGCGTGCGAGTTTCGGTTTCTGGCCACTGGCGCTGCTGCTGTGGGGGGCGTTGAATACGATCTTTCTGTCGCAGGATCTGTTCAATCTGTACGTCGGCCTCGAACTGCTGACCCTGACGGCGGTGGCGTTGGTGGCGCTGTCGGGCAAGGCCGCGACTCTGGCCGCTGCCATGCGTTACATGACCTGGGCGCTGATCGGCTCCTTGCTGTATCTGCTGGGCGTGGTGCTGATCTATGGCGCCCACGGGTCGCTCGACATCGGGCTGCTGCAGGCCCGCCAGCCAGCGCCCGCCGATGGGCTGGCGCTGGCGCTGATGACCACCGGACTGGCCGTCAAAACCGCGCTGTTCCCGTTCCACATCTGGCTGCCGCCGGCCCATGCCGGAGCGCCTGCGCCCGCTTCGGCCTTGCTGTCGGGTCTGGTGCCCAAGGCGTCGTTCCTGATCGTGGTTCGGCTGTGGTTCGAAGCCCTGCCCGACCTCGCCACCCCCCTGACCTTGCTGCTGCTGGGCGGCCTGGGGGCGGCTGCCGTGCTCTACGGGGGGCTGCTGGCGCTGGGGCAGAGCAAGCTCAAACTCATCATTGCCTATTCCACGGTGGCGCAGATCGGCTACCTGTTTCTCGTCTTTCCCCTGTCCGGGGGCGTGGCCACGATGCAGCACGGGGTGCCGGGCGCCTGGAGCGGGGTGATTTTTCACGCGCTCAGCCATGCCTTGGCCAAGGCGGCCATGTTCCTCGCCGCCGGGCTGTTCATACGTGCGGTCGGGCGGGGCGAGGTGCTTGCCATGCGCGGCCTGGGGCGCGAGCTGCCGGTAGCCACCTTTGCCTTCTGCCTGGCTGCCATCACCCTGCTGGGCTTGCCCCCTTCTGGGGCCTTCACCGCCAAGTACCTGATGCTGATGGCCGCGCTGGCTTCTGGGCAGTGGTGGTGGGCGCTGCTGTTGCTGGGCGGCGGCCTGATGGCCGCGTGCTACCTGTACCGACCGGTCGAGGCGCTGTTTGCGTCGGAGCGTGCGGTGCTGGTCGATCGGCCGGCGCGCTGGGAGGAGTGGGTGCCGCTGGCGCTGGCGCTGGCGGCCATCGTGCTGGGCCTGTTTTCGGCGCTGCTGTTGGATCTGATCTACACCGGGTACCAGCCGGGTGTGGCGAGCGGCTCATGAGTGCGCTGCTGCCGCTGCTGGTGCTGCTGACGTCGCTGCTGCCCGCGATCATCACTTTTTTTCTGCCGCAACAGGCCCACGCCTGGCGCAACGGTCTGTCGATCGGTGGCGCGATCTCGAAACTGGTGCTGATAGGCGTGATGCTGCTGTCGGTGGCGGGCGGGGCGACCTATCAGGCCCAGATGGCACTGGCTCCCGGTTTGATGCTGGTGCTGCATCTGGATGCGCTGGCCCTGCTGTTCATGACCCTGTCGGCCCTGCTGTGGCTGCTGACCACGATTTACGCCGTGGCCTACCTCGGCAACCGGCCTAACCTGTCGCGGTTTTTCGGTTTTTTCAGTCTGTGCGTCGCGGCCACCACCGGCTTGGCCATGTCGGGCTCGCTGCTCACCTTCTTCATTTTTTTCGAGCTGCTGACGCTGTCCACCTGGCCGCTGGTGATCCACTCCCAGAACCGGCAGTCGCTGCAGGCGGGGCGTATCTACCTGGCGTATGCCTTGCCCGCCAGTGCGGCCTTGCTGCTGGCCATCGTCTGGCTGGAGGCGACCGTGGGCCCGGTTCACTTTGCCGCGCACACGCCGCTGGAGCAGTTGAGTGAAACCCACCAGCGCATCATCTTTGCCTTGTTCCTGCTGGGCTTTGGCGTCAAGGCGGCCCTGATTCCCCTGCACGGCTGGCTGCCAGCGGCGATGGCGGCACCGGCACCGGTGTCTTCGCTGCTGCACGCGGTGGCGGTGGTCAAGGCGGGAGCTTTTGGTGTGCTGCGCGTGAGTTTCGATGTCTATGGCGTCGAGCGCATGGTCGATCTGGGTGTGGGGATGGCGCTGGCGGTGCTGGCCTCGGCCACCATACTGTGGGGCTCGATCAAAGCCTTGCAGCAGCGCGAAATCAAGAAGCGGCTGGCCTACTCCACCGTGTCGCAAGTCAGTTACATCTTGCTGGGTGCCGGGCTGGCTTCGCCGTTGGCGGTGGTCGGTGGGCTGGTGCATTTGGTGCATCAAGGCCTGATGAAAATCACCCTGTTTTTCTGCGCCGGCATTTATGCCGAACGGGCCGGCATCAAAACCATCGAACAGTTGGACGGCATGGGTGCCCGCATGCCTTGGACCTCGCTCGCTTTTTCGCTTGGGGCGCTGGGCATGATCGGGCTGCCGCCGCTGGCCGGGTTCGTGTCCAAGTTTCACCTCGGCCTGGGTGCGCTGCAAGCCGGTGCGCCCTGGGTGCTCGGGGTGCTGGCGGCATCGACCTTGCTCAATGCAGCCTATTTTCTGCCCCTGCTGTACCGGCTGTGGGTGCTGTCGGCGCACGCGCCGCCGGACGGCAACGAACACGCCCCCGGCATGGTGGTGCCTGCGGTGATCACCGGGCTGGCTTCGCTGGGGGTGGGCCTGCTGGCGGCGGCGTCCTTCAGTCCGCTGGGGTGGGCACAATTGATCGCAACACGGGAATACTTGTGATGACGTTCTGCTTCGGGCCGTGGCTGCCCTTGGTCGCGCTGGCTTGGCCCTTGCTGCTGGCCGGGCTGGTCGCGCTGCCGTGGGGCAGGCCGTACGGCTTGCGCTGGCTGCCGCTGGCCCCCCTGCCGGCGCTCTGGCTGGGCTGGTTTGCACCCGCCGAGCCGACCGTGCTGCCGGGTGTTTTTCTGGGGGTGACGCTGGGCCTGGACGACGGGCGTGCCCTGCTGCTGGCCATGACGGCAGCGCTGTGGACCTTGGCCGGGCTGGCCGCGCAACGCATGGCGGGCGAGCGCCGCATCGGCGTGTTTGCCGGTTTCTGGGGCCTGACGCTGACGGGCAATCTGGGTGTGTTGCTGGCCCAGGACGTGGTCACGTTCTACATCGCGTTTGCCGCCGTCTCGCTGGCCGCCTGGGCGCTGGTGATACACGAGCGCAGCCCGGCAGCCTTGCGCGCGGGCCGGGTCTATATCGTGCTGGCGGTGGTGGGTGAGGCGGCGCTGCTGGTCGGCCTGCTGCTGGGGGCCCATGCCGCGCAGAGCCTGCAGACGGCCGACGTTCGCGCCGCGCTGGCCAGCGCTCCCGCAGCCACCCAGATCGTGGCGCTGTTGCTGGTCGGCCTGGGCATCAAGGCCGGGCTGCTGCCCTTGCATGTCTGGCTGCCGCTGGCGCATCCGGCGGCACCGGTGGCGGCCTCGGCGGTGCTGTCGGGGGCCATCGTCAAGGCCGGGCTGGTGGGCATGATGGTGCTGTTGCCCGATGGCGCGGCGGCGCAGGTGCTCATGGGGCTGGGTCTGCTGGGGGCTTTTTTTGCGGCTCTCTGGGGGCTGACCCAGTCCAACCCGAAGGCGGTGCTGGCCTACTCCACCGTGAGCCAGATGGGCTTGATGCTGCTGCTGGTGGGCGCGGGCGGCATGGCGCTGGCGCAGGTTCCCTACTATGCCCTGCACCACGGCATGGCCAAGGGGGCTTTGTTCCTGCTGGTCGGGGTGATGTACCTGTCGATCAGCCCTGCCCAGCGCTGGGCGGTGCTGGCGGTGGCTGCGGTGTGTGCCGTTACGCTCGCCGGAGCGCCGCTGACCGGCGGGGCACTGGTGAAAGCGGCTGCCAAGCAGCCGCTGCCCGAGTTCTGGGCCTGGGCGTTGACCCTGACTTCTTGCACCACCATGCTGGTCATGGGGTGGTTTTTGTGGCGGCTCTGGCAGGTCAAATTGGCGCTGGCACCGGCCCGCCTGTGGCTGGGGTCTTGGGCCGTGCCGGTGCTGGCAGCCGGTATCGCCCAACTGGCACCCTGGCTGTTGTGGACGGACTGGACCGGCCGAGCGCTGAGCGACGCCTGGAGCGTCGCGCTGCTGCTCGGCAGTGCCTGGCCGGTGCTATTGGCGCTGCCTGTGCTGGCTGGGCTGATACGCCATCCGCTGCCGCAGCGCCCGCCCGGCGACGTGCTGGACCTGTGGCGCGGCGGTGTCAACTGGTCGCCGCCCGAGTGGCCGGCTAGGCCGGCCCGGCCACTCCGGCCGATTTGGCCGCCCCGGCCGAGCTGGCAGCGTTTGCGGCGCCGGATCCGGGTGCGGGGTGCCCGGTCGGTGGCTGGAGCCGAGGCCGGGCTGATCCGCTGGCGCTCAGGGGGCGTGGTTTTGCTGATTGCCGTGCTCGGGCTGGGCCTGCTGCTGGGGTGATGCAGCACCGTTGGTGCCACTCAGCCGATGCTGGCTTCGGGGTGGCGGCGGTGCTGGTCAGCAGGATCCGTCTGCAAGTTGGCCGCCACAGCGGCGGCGATACCCCGCTCCACGTTCACGCGCCGCAGCAGCGCCAGTCCGAGGACAAAGAAAAGGCCGGTTGACACGATAGCCAGCCGGTGGTTGCCGTCGGTCAGCCAGGTCACCATGCCATAGGTCAGCGGCCCGACGATGGCCGACAGTCGAACGGCAAACATCCACAGGCCAAAGAATTCGGCCCGGCGTTTTTCTGGCGCCAGCACCCCCGCCAGGGCGCGCCCCGCCGACTGGCTGCTGCCCATGCACAGACCGGCAATCACCCCCGCGACCCAGAACAGGGTGGGGCCGGTGGCCAAGGCCGCCAGCACGGTCATCAGGATCCAGCCAACCAGCGTGACGCCCAGGGCCAGGCGGTGGCCGATCCAGTCCTGCACATGGCCCCACCCGAAAGCGCCCAGGGCGGCCGCGATGTTGACCAAGAAAATCAGCATCATGGTTTCGGTTTGCTGAAAACCGAGCACCTCGGCGGCATACACCGCCGCCAGCGTAATCACCACCGAGATACCGGCCTGGTAGGCCACCGAACAAACCAGCAGTGCGCTGAAGTCCTGAAAGGTGCGGGCTTCGCGCCAGGTGCGCTGCAGGCGAGCCATCGAAGCAATGAAGCCGGATTGCTCCGAAGGCTTGAACTGTGGGATCGCGCGTTCCCGCAGCAGGGCAAAGGTGACGAGTGACGAGACGCCGAAAATCCCCGCCGTGATGAGCATGGTCACTGGCACAAAATGGGAGGCCGGCAAGCCCTCGCCTTGGGCCCAGATCACGTACCAGAGGCACAAACCCAAGGACAGCATGCCACCGAAGTAGCCCAGCCCCCAGCCCCAGCCCGACACGCTGCCCATGCGGCTCTCGCGCGCCAGTTCGGGCAGGAAGGCGGCAATCAGGGCTTCACCATAGGTGAAAAAAATGTTGGACAGCACAATCGCCACCAGAGCCCAGGCCACGTCACTAGGCCCGGCACCAGCCAGCGCCGCAGTGGCCACCACGCAGCCCGTGGTGGACAACACCAGCAGGCGTTTTTTGGCTGCCCGCAGGTCGGCATAAGCCCCAATGGCGGGCATGGTCAGCATCACGATCAGGCTCGACAAGGCCAGTGCCCCAGTCCACGCCAGCGTAGCCCAAGATTCACCCCCCGCCACACTGCCGACGAAATAGGCGCTGAACACGGCGGTCAGCACCACCGTGGTGTAGCCGGAGTTGGCGAAGTCGTACATCGCCCAGCCAAACACTTCGCGTTTGCGCACCCCCGGGTTGAGGGCACTTTGCTTCAATAGGGCCATGATTTGTGCGGCGACGGGCGCCAATTGGTGAAAAAGGCCCTCAGTTTAAGGCCTGAAAGTGTCAGGATGGTG
>DBAZ01000079.1:56353-92303 GCA_002291945.1 Tepidimonas sp. UBA997 | reverse complement strand
CTTTAGGGTGAAACCTATATGCGGACCAAGTCGTTGATTTCAATAGTGAAAACAGGTTTTTTGAGTGTTTTTTCACGGATTCAGGTATAGGCTCAACAGATATTTGATTCACTGGCAAACGGGTTGTATGCCTGCAGGGTGTTGTATGCGCAGTCGTCCCGGTGCCGACAAAACCACTTGCCTGAAGTATCTGGGGTCGGTTTTTCCTGCGATACACAAGGTGATGGTACCTGCCTGAAAGGCGCCGCTGAATAAACGGGCCATCCCGTCAGGATGAAATTGAACATAAGCAGAAACTGGTCTGTTTCCCCTAATAATCAATCGTGATGAACCAGCATGACTCGCAAGCAAAATCGTATCGGAGACATCCACTACCCGATTGCCGTTCAGGTCTAAAAACATCATGTAGCCGTCTGACCATATCCCGCTGGTCGAACAGGTCGTGGAACCATTCGTGGTGCAGACAATGATTCGATGACCGGAAGCAATGGACTCAAACTTGGTTTTCTGCAGAATAGCCAGCCACTCGTTGGTGGCGGTTGTCAACTGCCAATTTTTTCTCAAGTAGGAAAAGCCAGGAACGGCCAAGCTGACTAGCGTCGCTAGTATCGACAATGTCAGCAGATATTCAACTAAAGAAAAACCGCGTACACCCTTACGGGCGAGTCGTTTTTTGCAACGCATGTGACATCCCTGATTGATTTTTTGTCAGTATCGCCACTCGCCGGTGGCTTGTTGGGTGCGCCGAGGCTGATTACCAGCAGTCTTGAGTCAATACGTCAGTGGCATTTCTGGAGGTCCGGTTGCCTTGGTGGTTGATGGCCAGGACTATACAGTTGGCGTCGCGCTGTGCCTGTGCGCCGACTGCCGTGGCCCGAAGCTCAAATGTCGTAGCGGTAACGGCGCTCAGGCTGAAGTCATACCTTTGCTGCCCTCCCCGGTTGATGTCATTGACGCAACCCAGAATAGGAAAAGCGTTGGGTGGTGGGTTGGCCGGGTCGACGATCGGCTGATTAGGAAAAGCATCATAACGAAGGTGGGTTGTGTACACACGCTCGGCAAGATGGGCATATTCAGCTAGGCAAGCCTGAGCGGCTGACCGGTTGCTCTGTGTGATGTGGTTGACATACGAGGGATAAGCAATCGCAGCCAGAATCCCAACAATCGCCACCACGATCATCAGTTCAATGAGGGTAAATCCGCGTACTGTTTGCATGATGACTCCTTTGGTTATCGCCTGATTTCCCGCCATGATGTCCTACGGACAATTTCCTGACCGACCGATCCACTTGTCCTGATCTGGTTGATGGTTCCGTCTTCACGGTTCACTTGCATCACGTTGCCGGTGAAGATCGGGTTGAAGGGGGCGTTGGCAATACCTAGACCCGATACGAATACGGGCATGCTATTGACCATGACCGTGTCGCCGTCGTTGATGAAGCCGTCAAGGTTGACGTCAAAGAAAGAAGACGGCAGCCTACCGCCCCTGAAGGGGTCTACAGCCATGATGAAGCCTCGTCCAGTCGGTGCGCAGCGGTCATTGACATCGGGAATCCGAGTCGTGCCAATCAATACCGGGCCGCGTAACTGATTGGGCAGTACCATGCGTTCGCCGGACACTGGCAGATCAAAATACCAGCCTCGATCAGGTGGATTGACCTCGACCCCTTCGCTGAGCACGCGGCGGGCGAATTCCTGACCAGGAACCGTGAAGTCGCCAACAAGCCCAATGGAGTTGAGGGACGACCGGTTGGCGATGAACGGACCATCGATCAGCCCGTACCACGTTTGCGGGTCGGTGTTGCTCAGGTCTGTGGTGTTGAGGTACCGTCCGGTGCCCACAAAAATCCAAGTGTCACCGTTTTCAGGGTTCCGCGCCACCAATGGGCTGGCACTGATGGGCTGGGTGTTGCCCTCTGCATCCCGGGCCTGAAAAACCAGATTCGCTGTCGGGCTGGTTGTACCCAAGCCGCTGAAGCGCCATACACCACCTGAAAGATCGCCCGCGTAAGCACGATCGGAAAAGCCGTCGCGATTGCTGTCCCAGGCGAAAACGGCTGACAGCCCAGTGCTCCCCGAAACGCCAGTGTCAACCGTCGTGCTGTTGCCATTCGCCAGTGAAATCGAGATCAGTTGGGCGCGGTTGCCAGCGCTGTTCGGCCCATTGCCCATCAGGACGCGCCAATCGCCGTTAGCCACTTGGGTAACCACGGGCTTACCCAGCACATTACCGAGTGCGGGAATGTCGATTTCGCTTCGCTCCCACAAGAATCGTACGTCTGACGGGTTGGTGATGTCTAGGGCGAAAACGCTGCGCCCCCCACGACCCTGACTGCCGATCAGGACGGTACGCCACTGCGCTTGCCCCCACGGCCCTGTGGTGCCGGGTACTGCGAAAAAGGCATCGGCCACCGTGATTTCGCCGTCCAGGAAGTAGCGGTGGGTGAACCCCGGTCGGGCGTAATCAGCGAGATTGCTGCGAAACACGGCGTTCGGCATGAAGGCAAAAATCTCCTGGCCACCCGGCAAGACGGTATTTCCTTGCGTCCGCGTGGCCGCCCGGAAGCCGTGGAGCATACCGTCGTTCGCATTGACATAAATCACCCGCTCCCGGCCTGCCTGGGCAATGACAAAAGCAGCATACGACGAGGCACCGTTGAAGTTTCCGCCCGTGTAGAGCCCGGGCATGGGTGCACCCACGAACACCGGTTGCGAGTTGATGATGGAACCCAGTAAATCGGTACGACGACGGAATGTTCCGCTGGTGTTGGGTTCTTCGAAGGTTCGGTCCCCGCGTAGGTAATTCACTAACCGCTCTAATTCAGTATCTGAACCAGATGGCATATTCAAAGCGGAACGAAACAAGGCTCGGCGCGAATTGGCCCACTGGAATGGCTCCATGGTATTACTTGAGCCCAGATTGGCGAAAATGCGGCGGTTGGCCGAGGTTGGTAACTGCTCGACGGCAGACCATAAGGTTTGGCTGATCGCACCCGTGGTCGGATCAAGTCCGAAAGCAAGTAAATCGCCGCTGAATGTGCCTGACTTGTAAATCGACTGGTAGATGGTGGTGCCGGTTTCCAGTCGGGTTGAGTTGGCGGCTAGGGAGGCACCTGAGCGTCGCTGCTCCGATTCGATCTGCTCAAAAGCTGAACGCAAGCTTTCAATCATGCGGCTGGCATCACTGGCCACATAGAAGTTGTCTGCACGGATGAATGCCGAAGCGCCGCTACCTGCCAAAACTTCTCCGTTGCGGCTCCACCACTCACGAGGTAGCGGGGTGCTGTGTGTGAATGGGTCAAAACCTTCGGGTACCCGGAAACCGCCGTACTTGGCCGCAAGCCAGAACTGGTTGGAGTCCCGACCAGCCAACACTTGGTCTTCACGTACGTCGACCCAGTGCGTAGTCACTCGTTGTTTGCCCTGCAGATCCTGCCGCAAATCGGTCGTGTTGGCGATGAAGGCCATGCCGGCAATAAACGCGGAATTTTCTCGCCCAGTAAAGATGGCAGGTGTCCGGTTGCCGATGCCTTCAATCTGGAAAACTCGATGGGTCGAATCCCAGACATTGATTCCCGTATCGGCCTGCACCAAACTAGGCATGGTCGGTTCATCGGATCGAACGCGAGTACCCGGCAGGTTTTTGTCGCGGTGGGTGTTGACGTCACCGATCCCGAGAATGGCGGTGGGCTGGCACCAGAACTGGTAAGGGTCGGTCCAGTTGGTGATGACCGGAAAGCCATCTGCAAGGTTGTAATTGGCGGCTGCGCTGGCACCGTTGAGGTCCGTGTATTGCGGTACGTTGGGTAAGTTGCGGATGTAGCGTAATGCGGCGTAATACATCTCGCTGACTGGATCGAAACTCTTGTGATTGCTATTGGTCATCTGACCAAACTTGTTGATGTAATTAATGATCCCGCTGTCCTGAATGTTGGGGTTATGAGCCACATTCGTGGCCATTGTATGGGACGCATCGTTCGGGTCGGGATTACGGATGAAGACGCCAGTGACCGGGTCCCATTCTCGGTTCGCATTGGTGCGCCAGCCTTGAACCGGATCGAATTCACGAGGGCCGACGAATTTCTGGCGGCCTCGCAATGCTGCG
The DNA here is from genome assembly GCA_002291945.1 of Tepidimonas sp. UBA997. Taxonomy (GTDB): domain Bacteria; phylum Pseudomonadota; class Gammaproteobacteria; order Burkholderiales; family Burkholderiaceae_C; genus UBA997. Next base: position 88,198 of record DBAZ01000079.1, on the reverse strand, counting down.
CCATCTCTGGCAGTGACCGAATGATTAAGATAGCCAAATATGCTGAAGCGCAGCCGTTCGGAGAATTCTTGCAACAGGCCTTCTGGCTTCCAGCCCGTTGCAGCAACCGTGGGGTCCTTCGGGTAACGAACGCAGTTCTCTTCCAGGAAATCGACACCGCCGTTGGCGTCTGCAAAGCTGGATGTGGCGTCACATACCCTAACACGTGCACTGAATACATAGGCCACGTTGTTGGCTAAATTTCGTCGACCATGAACGGCTGGATTGTAAGCTACTACATTCGCGTCATTGGGCGGAAGATTGAGGTTGTTGTCGTTAGGATTGTTTAAAACCAGACGAAACTGGTTGCCCAGCCCGTGCACGCGAATGCGCATTGACGTGAGGGTGGCTGGATTGTTGTTAATGCCATCGAATGGCGATGCACCCCGAATCAAAACATCGGTACCCAAGACTCGAGTCGGGAAAATACCTCCACCACCCTGGCCGTCGTGACGGGCCTTTTCTAGCCAACTTTGAGACGGGGTGTCCACCACGCGGTGTCCACCCGTCAGGGCTTTGCGGAAAGGGTCGATCGTCTGAGTGAGGGCCCAATTCAGGAAATGACCACTCCAACGGAGATTCGCGTTCGTGCTGGTGCATACACCGTTTCTGTTCCAGCTCTCTGGAAAGAAATGCCGTTCTGCTTCCACTGTGGAAAAATGGTAACCATAGCACTTACGTGCATCGAAGTAGCCCGCGTAATTGCCATTGGTGGCGTAATTCCCGAGGTTTGCCACACTATTGATGGTCGGCCATTCGACGGAAGGCGTCAGCACCAGATTGCCCGGTACGCTTTCTGCAGCAATGAGAGGCCGCTGGTCGATGACAACCTGTGCCATGACAACGTGCCCAGCAGACAGAATGCCGAGGATGACAAGCGAAAGTCGCTGGATCCAGCGGCGTAAACCCTGTGCAGGAATTGGCGTTGTGGTGAATTGAATCATGATGGACACCCTTGATTCCTTATTGCCGGACCCGTATGGTGCTCTGGAGCATCACAAAAGATCGAGCTCCAGTGGCGGTGGGGTCTTGATTGCGAACAGATATGCGGAAAACATGTGAAACCGGGGCGCCGCCGCTCTGGTCAGCGCCATACTGAATGTTGTTGGCGCTTTGTTCCTGCCCGAGCGAGGCTTCGTTTGCTTCGGGGGCGATGCCCAAAAAAGCCACATGGTATTGACCCGTGCCCGGTGCAAATGCTTGGTTGGGTACGTTGGCTGCAGCGCTGGCGGGCAAGGGTTGCCAGCCGGTGAAGTTCGGATCAAGCGGATCAGCCAAGCAAGCGACGGCCGCCGCACTGCAATCCACGCCACCGTGGGCGGCGAAATTTGGGTTGTCTGCTACGGCAATCTCAGCCAGCCGCAAGATGCTTTCTGCCGTCTGAAAGGTCAGTTCCCGGTCGAGCACATTGGCACTCATTCTTTCCTGCAAGGTGGTCGTGCGGATGGAACTGAGGCTTAGCAAGGTCACGATCACCAGCACGATGAGTGTGATCACCAGAGCCACCCCGCGCTGTTTGAAAGCAAGGCCAAGGGCGATGGCTGGTTGCCGGTGGCGAATGGGAGGGCGGATCGATGGCTTCATAGCACACGGTTGCGTAAGGTGACAGTGTGTGTCACGGTTCGGGTGAGGCGGCCTTGATTGACGCCTGCGTTGGTGGATACGTTGGCATCGGGGCTGGTCAATGTCAGGGTGATGCGAACCGCCGTCACGTCCGCCCACTGGTTGGCGGCTATGGATGCAGCCGGGACGTAGTTCGTCTCACCCCGGCGCAAATACAGGAACTGCATGTTGTCCACATCGGTCACTATTTCCTGGGCCGGGGTGGCTGCAGCGCCGTTCGGAATACGGAAAAGCGAACGGCCACCGGGTTGGTTACAGCCTGTGTCGCGGGCGCAACCCACATACCAAAGCGAAGTGCTGTAGGCCGTGATGACGCCGTTGCGGGCGTAGGACTTCCAGTCCTGGGCTTGCAGTGCGCAATTGGCCGCTGTGCCCAGGCACCTGGTTTCGTTGCCGGGCACCGGGCAGCCCGGATTGCCCGGTGCACAGTTAGATTCGTTATGGACAATGGTGTTGTTGGTGCCGGGCGACGCGTTGGTGACTTGGAAAATGGTGGCCAGTTCGTTGTCGCAGACGATGACGATGTCGTTGTCGTCCAATCCATGGTGCACTGTGTTGACACTGAAACTGGCGGCGGGTGCGTTGTGGCTTTCGATGGTGACACCGGTGCCCCGCCCAGCTCCGATCTGAATAGCTGATGTGTTGGCTGCACGGCTGGCACGGGTGGTGCCCACTGCGACGCCTTCGACCACTTGCGTTGCATCATAACCGCGCAACCCGGTGGCGTTCCACCAAATACCGGGGTTGACTGGCTGACGCAGCGCACTAGCCAGAGGCAGATTGTTGCCGCAGGGTGTGAAGCCGGCCTCTCGGATCTCGGTGGCCATCAGTTCGAAGGCAATGCGGGCGTTTTCCTGCACGCGGGAGAGGTTTTCTGTGGTGCGGTACGTGCGGCTGGTGCTCAGGTACATCGAAAGCACACTTACCACGATCAGCATGCCAATCGCGATGCCGATCATCAACTCAATCAGTGAAAGCCCTTTTTGCACTTGGCGGGCTGCGTGCAAGGCATCAAGCGTCACAGGCGCACCTCGGTATCAATGGAAAAAGCAGCGTCTCCTTCGGTGGCACGTTCATCGTTCCAGCGAATGCGAACCGCGCACAAGCCCAAGGTGCAATTGATGTTGCCGCAGGCTGAAGGGCCAAGGTCGGCCTGAAGGCTGGCGAGCCACGCGGCCACGTCCAGGTTGGCCTGGGTACTGCCGCTCGGGGTTGCGCAGTTAGGCGTATTGATGTTGTAGTTATAAGCGCCATTCAGCGCCGCCTGACGGTTGGCGCGCATAGCGTCGATGATGGAATATGACGCCACCACCGCAATCGTGCGCTCGTTGGCGCTTTGGTTGTTGCGCAATGACGCACCTTGCAAAGCGAGCATGCCCAGGATGCCTATGGCCAAAATCACCAATGAAACCAAGGCTTCGATCAGGCTGGCCCCTCGCTCCGCTGAGGGTAGATGACGAACTTTTCTGGAAAAAACGGTGATCATGGTTATGCATTTCCTGGTGCAGCATTGCACCCGTTGGCTCCTAACTGAGCTCGCTCGATTACGGCGCGGCTTAGCGCAATACGGACGCGACGGCTGTTTTCCTGCGGATTGGCGGTGGCTGCACAGACCTGCAAGGTCGCGGTGAGCGCAGCATTATTGATGTTCGCCGCCAGGCTGTCTGACCGTAGCACCACCGTATCGTTGAGCATGGCGGCACTGGCTCTGGTGATCATGTCGGGCCGTATGGCCCCGCGCTGAATCACGCGGTCAGGATTCGCGTTGGGCAAGTCTGGACGGACCACGATCCAGAACTGCCATGTGGCCTGCGCACCGCCTGCACAAACGAGTGCTGCGGCATTGGCGGCTCGGCAGAAATGGATGGGTCTGTTCAGCCGGATGGCCTCTGCACGCGCCACCTGGTAACCGCCCAGCAGTTCATTGGTTTGTGACGTCAGGCGGTTGGAGATGATGAAAGATTGAAAAGAAGGTACAGCCAGCCCGACGAGAACACCCAGGATGGTGAGGGCGATCATCAATTCGATGAGACTTACGCCCCGTGAAGAGTTCAGTAAGCATTTACGCATGGTATGAGTTTGTACAAAATTTGACTAGACATGCAGCGGCTTCTGACGAGCGGCGTAACCTGCAAGATGAACGTCATGCTTCCTGCCTAGTCTTGACCAGAGCCAATAAAGCCTCGAATCCAAAACCGGGGTAACAGAGGTTCAGCCATCGCACCATTGACGACACCCGATGTCTCGATCTCAATAATTTTGGGTACATCCCTAACGGCTGTATACAGCAGAATACAAGAGGCTGCAGCAAAAGGAAGAATCAGAATAAATCGGCTGGTTAAATTGTATGGAGGTGAGATATGAACATGAGGCGAGCTGTTGCCGATACCGTAGTCGTTATTGTCTGTGCTAGGTTCTAAGCCCCAAACCCAGCCAATGAGGATAGCTGCCCATACCATAGTTGTCGGCATCACAATTACCCCATCGACCATTGACTGGACGGCTGCCCCTGTCAATGCAGCGAAAATGGCAATTCTCAGGCTATTGACTTGGTTGATTTCGTGAGCGTGAGCTCTGATGGTGCGAAAAAGTCTCCAGAAGCCATAAACTACAATCAATGAAATCAATGTAGTGGCTGGGATACCCCATTCCGCGGCTAGCTGTAATAGCGCATTATGAGGGTGTGCAGCCACTGGGTTATGTGCTGCTGCAAAATGCATAGGGCCAACGCCCAGCCAAGGATTTTCCCGAATCATTTCCCATGACATTTCCCATAGGATTTCACGACCCGACAGCGAGGTGGTAAGTCGTTCAACAGGATGTCCTATGACTTCAGCGCCTGAGTGGGAAGGAATCACCGTGAACATGACATAGGTCAGCGCCACGCCTACTGCCGCTGTTCCAAGGAGGGAGAGCGCCAGGAAGCGGCCGACTTTACCTCCAACCCAAAAGATCAGTACACCACTGACTCCTAGCGCTAGCCATGTCCCTCGTGTACCTGTTGCGATGACAGCCAGCCAGACTAGACAGACCAGTATCCAAATGACTGGTTCAAAGCGTTTAGGTGCAGAGCCAGAACCAAAGAAATGTACAGATAAAAGTACTGGGATTAGTAGTGTGGCGACTTGTCCAAAGAAGCGACGATTAGAAAAACCGTCGATCATTTCATGGGGCAAGAAGTCGAGTTCTTGCTGGGTCAGCGCAGAAGAATAAAATGTTAAAAACCTAATAATCACTACTGCACATGAAAGTAAAGCTGCGTAAAGCAGCGGTTCAAAATTAATTATTATATGTTTAGGTAGCTTGCTAAAGCTTATTGCTATAGCGAGAGTGCCTGCAAATAGAGAAATTTCAACAAGCCCCCAGTGAGGAAGATCTGAGCAAATGGAAGAAGTTATTCCAATAAGCAGAATAGCGTAAATAGCGAGATGGAAATAGTTATTCGGGCTTAATCTTTTGCTAATAATACTCATCCCCGCAGTGCTGAGGGTGATAATTAATATCTGTAGTATCCTTTGACTGTCGTGCCATTCTAACCTTGAATTTATAACGGTAATTGGCATTAATGAGATCAGACTGATGGTAAAATAAATTACTGTTCTCATCAATAATTTTTACCGGTTTTTTGAGTGTTTTTTCACGGATTCAGGATCAACACAAACGCCGGGTTTCCCCGGCGTTTGTGTTGATTAATTATAATTAGGAGCCACGGCAAGAAGCTGGCAGGAAACGAGCATTAATGGCAGTTCCTGTTCCTCCGCATATCCAAGTCAATTGGCCTGAGGTTCCGACTGCCGTTGGGATTAGTGTCAAAGCACCAGTTGCATTTGGAACTGTTGAAGTCACTGTGATTACACCTGTGGCGTCGGTAATAGCAACGCCACTAACGAAGCGTGTAGCACCTGGGAAAACATAACCACTGTTAGCTGCAGTTACTAAATTCAGCCCGCCGAGTGAGGCTGCAGTCTCAGATACTGCAAGGCGCGCAGGTGCAGCCATAGCAATAACCTCTGTCACTCGAGCTCTTGTGGTGTAGTCCTGATAAGCCGGCAAAGCCACAGCGGCCAGAATACCGATGATCGCCACGACGATCATCAGTTCGATCAAGGTAAAACCTTTTTGAATAGCTTTCATTTCACTCTCCTCACAGATTGAGATACAGCCCCAGACAGTTGGGAACTGATTGCCCTTATGCATCAACCGTGCCAGCCCGAAAAAGAGGTGTTTCAGGGCCTTTTTCTTGGTTTTCGGGGTGGGCATGGCTTTTGGGCATCAAACCTTCACGTTAAATTTTGATGTGCAGTGCTCGCCTCTGGCCGATCAGTTGCGGGCAGACCCCAGCCACGTTGTCCAGCGGATGAATGCGTATCGTGCGGGAATCCATGATCAACGCACCATACAAGGGCGCTTATTGTCGAACTTCCAGCCGGGGATCAGATACTGCATCGCAACGGCGTCGTCACGGGCACCCAGACCGTGCCTAAGGTACATCTGATGAGCCTTCTCAACCTCAGCCATATCGATTTCAATGCCAAGACCAGGTTTTTGAGGTACCTTAACATAGCCATTCTGGATCTCTAATGGATCCTTAGTCAGTCGCTGGCCATCTTGCCAGATCCAGTGACTATCGATGGCTGTAACGTTGCCGGGCGCAGCTGCACCCACATGGATGAACATAGCCATTGAGATGTCGAAATGGTTATTCGAGTGTGAGCCCCAGGTGAGTCCCCAGTCGCGGCAGGTTTGCGCGACTCGCACGCTACCCGCCATTGTCCAGAAGTGAGGGTCTGCCAGTGGAATATCGACGCTTTGCAGCGCCAAGGCGTGAGCCATTTGTCGCCAGTCGGTGGCAACCATGTTGGTGGCGGTGGCCAGACCTGTGGCACGGCGAAACTCTGCCATTACTTCGCGCCCACTGAAGCCTTCCTCGGCTCCACAAGGGTCCTCTGCATATGCCACAACGCCACGCATTTTCTGACCCAGGCGGATCGCATCCTTCAATAGCCAGCCCCCATTGGGGTCGAGGGTAACACGGGCGTGTGGAAAGTGTTCGTGCAGCGCTATCACGACCTCCACCTCTTCGTCTCCATGCAGCACTCCGCCTTTGAGTTTGAAATCCTGGAAGCCGTATCGTTCCTGTGCGGCTTGAGCCAGTCGTACGATCGCTTCCGGGGTCATGGCGGCCTCATGCCGAATCCGGCACCAGTCATCGGCATTTGCATCTTCATCGGATGGGCTGCAATAGGGTAAATCTGTCTTGTTGCGGTCCCCGACAAAAAAAAGATAGCCCAGCAGTTGTACGGCATCACGCTGCAGCCCTTCTCCGAGCAGCGCAGCAACCGGAACCCCCAAGTGTCGCCCTTGCAAGTCCAACACGGCTGACTCCACCGCCGTCACGGCATGGATAGTTGTACGCAAATCGAAGGTCTGCAGGCCACGACCGCCGATGTCTCTGTCGGCAAACCTCATCCGCATGGCATTCAAAATTCCTTGCAGATTGCCAATAGACTGGCCCTCCACCAAGGGGCGAGCCTCTTCCAGGGTTTGGCGAATCCTCTCGCCGCCAGGCACCTCGCCCAGCCCGGTATGGCCAGCGTTATCTGTCAGTATGACGATGTTTCGGGTAAAAAAAGGCGCGTGCGCGCCCGAAAGGTTCAATAACATACTGTCTTTGCCCGCTACGGGCACCACACGCATGTTGCAAATGACTGGAGAAGTCGTCGTCATGATGCAATCAGTCCGCCGTGATTTTCCGGGTTTCAATCAAATGCTTCCAGCGTGCAAACTCTCTTTGCTGGAAGGTCGTGAATTGAGCAGGTGTGTTGGCCACGATTTCGAAACCTTGCTCGACCAGACGTGCGCGGATTTGAGGGTCATTGATCGCGTTGACCAAGCTTTCGTGAATGCGTCTTTTCACTGCGGTCGGCAATCCCTTGGGGGCTGCTACCGCCTGCCACGAATACACATCCACCCCATTGACTCCCGTCTCGGCCAATGTGGGCACATTGGGCAGCAATGGGGATCGGTTGTTCGCGGTTGTCGCTAAAGCACGCAGGCGGCCAGACAGGACATGAGAAATAGCATTGTTGATGTTCTGAAATGATGCGCTGACCTGGCCGCCGAGCAAATCATTCATTGCAGGGACGCCGCCTCGATATGGAACATGAACACCCGACGTTCCAGTCTCTTGCCAAAACAGTTCAGCCGTCAGATGGTCCGATGATCCGTTGCCAGAAGAAGCGAAAGTAAGCTTGCCAGGGTTTGACCGCATGTATGCAACGAGATCTTGCACGGTCTGATAAGGCGAGGCCGACGGGACCAGCAGGACATTCGGTGCTTGAACAGCTACAGTTAAATAGTCGAAGTCGGCTAGTGCATTGTAAGCAACATTACGCACCAGGTGCGGGGCAATGACGTACGGCCCCAGAGAGGCGACAAGCAGGGTGTATCCGTCAGGTGAAGATCTTGCCACATGTGTTGCTCCGATGGTCCCTGTTGCACCCGCTCGATTTTCAACGACAAACGTCTGCCCCGTCGATTCCTGCATTTTGGTTGCCAGTGTTCTGGCTATCTGATCGGAGGACCCCCCCGGAGGGAAAGGAACCACCAGCGTTACCGTCTTGGTTGGCCACGCGAGAGCGGACGTTACAGCCAGTGCAGTAACCAGCCCAGCGAGGATGCTCTTGAGTTTCATGAAAGTCTCCTTGTTGGTGATGACACTTGTGAAAAACCGGGATGCGAAATTCGTTTACTGTGGGCCGAGTTGCTCGATAAGGGCTTTCAGCATGTCCATTTCCTCGGGCTTTAAGTCGGTTAGCGGCGGGCGTACTGGGCCGGCGGAATGTCCGACCAGCGTGGCACCGGCCTTAACGATGCTCACGGCGTATCCCTGCACGCGGTTGCGGATCGCTAGGTAAGGCATGAAGAACTGTCGCAGCAAACGGTGCTGGGTAACCAGGTCATCGTTGCGCACTGCCTCATAAAACGCTATGGCAGTTCGAGGAATGAAGTTGAAGACAGCCGAGGAGTACACAGGTGTACCCAATGCCTTATACGCTCCGGCATAAACCTCTGCGGTCGGCAGCCCCCCGAGGTAAGAGAAGCGTTCGCCCATCTTCATGTATATGGATGACATCATTTCGATGTCGCCCACACCGTCCTTGAAACCGACAAGATTGGAACATCGGTCCGCCAGGACGGCCAGTGAATCGGGGGTGAGCTTGCAGACGTTGCGGTTGTAGACAATGACCCCAAACTTGACACTCTTGCACACTGCTTCAACATGAGCGATGAGACCATCCTGCCCTGTTTCGGTCAGGTAGTGAGGCAATAGCAATATGCCGTGTGCACCCAGTCGCTCAGCTTCTTGGGCATGAGCAATCGCGTTTCGAGTCGGTCCACCTGCGCCGGCAATGATTGGCACTTTCCCCCGACACGTTGCCACCGCAGTCTGGATGATCTGGCGGTACTCGTCACCGAACAAGGAAAAATATTCGCCTGTTCCTCCTGCGGCAAATAAGGCACTCGCTCCATACGGCGCCAGCCACTCCAGTCGTTCGGCGTAGCCTCTGGCGTTGAAGTCACCTTGAGCATCAAAGTCTGTCAAGGGAAATGACAGCAGACCGCTGGACATGATGGTCTTTAGTTCTTGAGGCGTCATGAATGAGGTCATCCGGAAAATGCCTTACGGCGGTTTGCAAGGTCACACAGAATTTTGCTAAAGTTCTGTAGAGTTATCTTTTTGTTGTACGTTGTCATACAACATATGAACGGATTCTAAGTGTTGATTTGGGCTAGTCAAGGAAAACCGAGTGAACCTAGTGAAAACCCCTATCGCCCATTCGGCAGCAGACACGGGTCGTCCACGGCGACAGCGCGGCTTAGTCCCTGGAATCGTGACCTGTTTGCAGGCCGACATCGAGGAGGGACGACTCAAGACTGGGGATAAGCTGCCACCGGAGTCCGCGCTAATGGAGCGCTTTGAAGTCAGCCGTACCGTAATTCGTGAAGCCATTTCACGCCTGCAGGCCTCGGAACTGGTGCAGACCCGACATGGGATCGGCACGTTTGTTCGAGAGTCGGCAATCACGGAGCCACTATTTCGCATCCCCAAGCAAGACATGGCAACCGCAGCCGACGTGATTTCACTACTGGAACTGCGGATAAGCCTCGAAAGCGAAGCGGCGAGCTTAGCGGCACTGAGGCGAGAGGAATCGCATCTGGCGGCCATGACTGCAGCCCTGACTTCATTCGAAGCAGCGATTCGGACGAATTCCGACGCCGTGCCATCCGACTTTCAATTTCACCTTGAGGTGGCACGCGCCACAGGTAACCCCTACTTTGCCGAGTTGATGATTTACCTCGGGACCATGATCATTCCGCGAACTCGCCTGAGAACAGCGGGTGAACAGCCAAAGCTGCGTTTGACCTACCTTCAAAGAGTGAATCACGAGCACGAGAGTATCTATTGCGCGATACGTGAGCAGGATCCAGAAGCGGCCCGTGCGGCAATGAGGACACATCTCAATAACAGCCGGGAGCGTTTGCGGCGTGCGCAAAAGGGGCAGTCCGACCCCGTCGGCAGCCCTTGATCCCGACCAAGCAGGGCACAAAAACCCATGGTTCCCGCTATACTCATATGACGTCAGTCGTCGTAAATTTCTTTAGAGCGATTTTATGCAGCAACTTCACTCCCTCAACGACCGAACGGTTGTCAATGTAGAAACAGCATGTAGCGAGTCGACGGCGGCCGAAATTGGCGCGGCAGCAGAAGCTGCCCATGCTTGTGCCGCCTGGTGGGGCGCATCATCCCGGCACGACCGGTCTCGCTTGCTTCAAGATCTGGCTACGACCCTGGAGATACATCGCCAGGAACTGGTGAGCATGGCTGATGACGAAACAGCTCTGGGCACCTCAAGACTGAACGGCGAAGTGGGCAGAACCAGCTACCAGCTCAGACGATTTGCCGAATTGGCGCTAAAGGGTCTTCCATTCCAGGTGGTGGACGATCCCGCCATTGCTGATCCACCACCAGTCGGACATCCCGCCATGCAGATGAATCTGGTGCCCGTTGGGGTAGTGGCTATGTTTGCGGCCAGCAATTTCCCATTTGCCTTCTCGGTTCTGGGGGGTGATACCGCATCTGCGCTGGCGGCTGGTTGCCCGGTCGTGATCAAAGCGCACCCAGGGCATCCTCGACTATCCCGACAACTGTTTGACTTGGTGCAGGGGGCGTTGCGTGAACGGAACTATCCCCCTGGCCTGATAGGGATGGTGCAAGGAGCGGGGGTTGATGTCGGCATGACATTGATTCGACATCCACTGATTGCCGCAGGGGCATTCACTGGCTCAACGCGCGGCGGGCAAGCACTTTGGGCTGCGGCACTCGCGCGACCCCAGCCCATTCCTTTTTATGGCGAACTGGGATCCATCAACCCAGTGGTGGCATTGCCTCACGTGCTTGCCAGTGACGGAGCAAATCTGGCCAAAACGCTTGCAACCTCCATCACGCAGGGATGCGGCCAGTTTTGCACCAACCCTGGATTGCTGGTGCTGATGGACTCCCCCGAAACGAATGCGTTTCTGGATCACCTGAGAAAGGAGCTATCAGTGATTCAACCGCATCCCATGCTAACAGCAAATATGAAGAAGGCCTTCGCAACAGGTATCGATCATCAACTTGCTGCAGGCGCACAGGTTTTGCTGCAAGCGGAGGATCAGGGCCGCGCACCGGGACCTCATTTGCTTCTTGCCAGCGCAGCGACATTCACCACGAATGAAGCCTTGAGGGAAGAGGTGTTTGGGCCAAGCAGCCTGGTGGTATTGGCCCAAGACTTCAGGGAAATTGAGCAAGTGCTTAGCGCCGTCGGGGGAAGCCTAACGGTGACCCTTTGGGGCGTAGATGCAGATACGTCCCAAAACCGGGATCTGGTGCGCAAAGCCGTGAGTGTGGCAGGGCGTGTGCTGTTCGCAGGTGTGCCAACTGGGGTGGCCGTCACCAAGGCTCAGCACCACGGTGGCCCTTGGCCCGCGTCGACTGCACCCATGAGCACTTCAGTGGGTGATGCTGCGCTTTGGCGATTCTTGCGCCCTGTGTGTTTGCAAGACGCACCGGCCTGGCTTCGGCTACGTGATGGTCAACCTTGCTGAGGCTGACAAGCACAATCGCAGGAGAGGACACTTGTGTCCGAGTAGCCGGTGAACCGGAAGGGCACACAGACGCCTGCTGCGCTCACGGCAGCAGGCCGAGCGCATGCATGTACCGCGCCTCGACCATCAGCTCATCCCACGGCAAGGGGTAGCCCTGGGGCAGCAAGTCCTGTCGGCGTTGTTCGCTGACTTCGCTCGGGCTCCAGCAGCCATTGAGCACCGCTTCGCTCAGGCCGTCGATCAGGTCGTCGATCGGTTCGCCCTTGTTTGCCAGGCACTGGTTGCACAACAGCACCAGGTCGCAACCCGCCTCCAGGGCGGTGATGGCGGCTTCGGTGTAGCTCACTACACGCCCGTCGATCTGCCGCGCACCAGCCATGCTCAGGTCGTCGCTGAACACCGCCCCGGTGAAGCCTAGTTGGGTGCGCAAAACGTCGTTCAGCCAGCGCGACGAAAAGCCCGCTGGCCGACTGTCCACCTCGGGGTAGATCACATGCGCCGGCATGACGCTGCTGAGGCTGGCATTGAGCCAGCCATAGGGGGCGGCGTCATCGGCCAAAATGGCCTGCAAGCTGCGTTCATCGACGGGGATGTCCAGGTGCGAGTCGGCTGTCACGTAGCCGTGACCAGGGAAATGCTTGCCGCAGTTGCGCATCCCGCTTTGCAGCAGCCCGTGCATCAGGGCAGCGGCCAGCAGCGTGGTCACACCGGCATCGCGGGCAAATGCCCGGTCGCCGATGACGGTGCTGCCCCCATGATCGAGATCGAGCACGGGCGTGAAGCTGAAGTCCACCCCGCAGGCACGCAGCTCGGCCCCCAGCACATAGCCCGCCGCCGTGGCGGCGTTGCAGGCCGCGAGCGCCGCCTCGCTTGCGCGACCCGGTGCGCCGCCGAACCACAAGTCCCCCAGCGTGCGCATGGCGGGCAGGTGGGTGAAACCGTCGGTGCGAAAACGCTGGACGCGCCCGCCTTCGTGATCCACACAGATCAGCAAATCGGCCCGCACCTTCTTGATCTGCTTGCAGAGTTTGGTGAGCTGTTCACGGCTCTCCCAGTTGCGGGCGAACAGAATCACACCCCCCACCAAGGGGTGCGCGAGGCGGCGTTGGTCGGCCTTGCTCAGGCGGGTGTCGGCCACGTCGATGATGAGGGGGGCATGCTGGGTCATGAGGCTCGGGTCTCGCGTTGTTCCACCACCACGAAGCTGGCGGCATAGTCGGTTTCGTCGCTCAGGCTGACGTGGGCGCACAGGCCACGGGCGTCAAACCAGGTTTTCAGGCCCCCATGCAGCCGCAGCGCTGGCTGGCCGCTGGGCAGGTTGAGGATTTCACAGTGGCGCCAGGTCATGGGCATGCGCATCCCCAAGCCTATGGCTTTGCTGAAGGCTTCTTTGGCAGAAAAGCGTGTCGCCAGATAGCGCACCCCCCGCTCCGGCCAACGCTGGCTGCGCTGACGCCAGATGAGCAGTTCCTGCTCGCCCAGCACCTTGGCGGCGAAGCGCTCCCCGTGGCGCTCCAGGCTGGCACGGATGCGCCGCAGATCGCAAATGTCGTTGCCGATGCCGTAAATCATGGGCCGCGCTCAGTTCTGAGCCGCCCGGATCGCATCCAGATAGGCCTGCACCGTGGCTTGATAGCCCAGCTCCAGGGCATCGGCGATCAAAGCGTGCCCGATCGACACCTCGCAGACCCCCGGCACGGCCTGCAGAAACGCAGTCAGGTTGTCGCGGTTCAGATCGTGCCCGGCGTTGACTCGGAGTCCGACGGCCTGTGCCGCCTTGGCAGCGGCGGCAAACCGGGCCAGTTGCTGCAGCACGGCGGGGCGACCTGGTTCGGCTGGCAGGGCCGCCGCATGAGCAGCCGCATACTCTGCCGCATAGGGTTCGGTGTAGAGTTCTACCCGGTCGGCACCGACCGCTCGGGCCCCCGCCATCTGATCCGGTTCGGCGTCCATGAACAGGCTGACCCGCACGCCCAAGGCATGCGCTTGCTCGATGACTGGGCGCAGCCGCTGGCCATCGTCGGGGAAGCGCCAGCCGTGGTCGCTGGTGAACTGCCCCACGCCGTCGGGCACGAAGGTGAGTTGGTGCAAGGGCAGCCCGCGTGACTGCACTTCCCGAGCCACGTCCAGCAGATTGTGAAACGGATTGCCTTCGATGTTGTATTCGCGGTCGGGCCAGGCTTGCAGCACGGCACCGAGGTCCAACACGTCATGCCCGCGGATGTGGCGCTGGTCGGGGCGCGGGTGTACGGTGATGCCCTGCGCCCCCGCCTGCAGGCACGCCTGGGCAGCGCGAGTCAGGGCTGGAATGCCCAGATGGCGGCTGTTGCGCAGCAACGCGACTTTGTTCACGTTGACCGACAATGCCGTGCGAAGAGTGCCGTTAGTGTCCATAGTGAGCTCGCGTTAACCGGCCAGACGTTGCACGTCGGCCAGCAGTTGCCGGGTTTGAAACACCCGTACCCCGCTATGGTAGTGCAGCAGGTCGCGCAGTTGGCGTCGCAAAGCGCCAGCCCGGTCATCCTGACACAGCCGACACAGGGCAGCAAAGGCCTCTGGCCCGTCCAGCGCCTGTTGCAGCGCACCCCAGAAGCCAGCCGGGCAGGCAGCCTGCCGAGCATGGGCCGTCGGCAGCAAACCCTGCTCCGGCTGCAGGCGGTAGCCAGACGCTGGCTGCAAGGGCACCAGACTGGCACCGTCGTGGTCGAGTGCCGGCAAGTGCCCGGTTTCGCGCAGGAGCAACAATTCAAACGCCCGCAACACCGCCGCTTGCGGGGCACCGTGTGCCAAGGCACCGATCGCCTGCGCATAGTGATCGAACAGCAGGGGGTGGGCATCGTCGCGGGCCAGCATTTTCAGCAGCAACTCGTTGAGGTAGTACCCGGCCAGCAGCGCATCGCCTTGTGGCATCAACTGCCCGCCCTGCCAGGCGGCTGACTTGAGGGTGCGGACTTCCGCGTCACCGCCCCAGGCCAGCCGCAAGGGTTGCAAAGGCAACAGCACCGCCCGGAACTGGGAAGTGGGCCGCTTCGCCCCTTTGGCGACCAGCGCCACCCGCCCATGCTGGCGGCTGAAAACGTCCAGAATCAGGCTGGATTCGCTCCAGTCGTGACGATGCAGCACGAAGGCGGCTTCCTCGTGGATGCGCGGCAGCTTGGCCGTTCGAGGGGCCATGAAGTGAGCGCCCGCTTACTCGTAGCCAAAGGAGCGCACGCGGGCATCGTCGTCGGCCCAGCCCGAACGCACCTTGACCCACAACTCGAGGAAGACCTTGCCGCCCCAAAGCGTTTCCAGTTCCTGCCGGGCTTCGGTGCCGATGCGCTTGAGTTTCTCGCCCTTTTCACCAATGACCATGCCCTTGTGGCCCTCCCGCTCGACCACGATGGTGGCGGCAATGCGGCGTAGCTTGCCCTCATCTTCGAACTTGTCGATCACCACGGTGGAGGTATAGGGCAGTTCGTCGCCGGTCAGGCGAAACAGCTTTTCCCGCACCATCTCAGAAGCCATGAAGCGTTCGCTGCGGTCGGTCAGGTCGTCGGCATCGTGCATCCAGTCCTGCTCGGGCAGGTGCTTTTCGACGATGGCGTAAAAGCGCTGGATGTCCTTGGCGTTTTTGGCCGACATGGGCACGAATTCGGTGAAGGGATGGCGCTCCTGCATACTGCGCAACCAGGGCGCGAGCTCGCTGCGGCGGTGCACCATGTCGAGCTTGTTGGCCACCAGAATCACTGGCACGTCGGGCGGCAGCAAGGCCAGCACGTTGGCATCGGCCAGATTGAAGTGCCCAGCCTCGACCACGAACACGATCACATCCACATCGGCCACTGCCCCCAGCACCGTTTTGTTGAGAGAGCGGTTGAGGGCGTTGCCGTGGCGAGTCTGAAAGCCCGGCGTATCGACGAAGACGAATTGGGTCGCGCCTAGCGTACGCAGGCCGGTGATGCGGTGGCGTGTGGTTTGCGCCTTGCGTGAGGTGATGCTGACCTTCTGCCCGACCAGCGCATTGAGCAAGGTGGATTTGCCCACATTGGGTTTGCCGACGATGGCCACATGGCCGCAGCGTTTGGGCCCTGCAGGCAGCGCGTCAACGGGGGGGGCGGCCTGCACCGTCACAGACGGCTTGCGCAAGGCCTGCGCCAGCATGGCTTCGAGGTCGTCATGGGCCGGGCTGGGTACCGGCGGTTGGGGTGCATTCATGGATGTCGCTTTGTCAATAGGGCCAGCATGGCCGCCGCCGCCGCCTGTTCCGCCGCACGGCGCGAAGGGCCTGCACCGTGGCTGCGGCAAGACCATTCGGCAACGGCGCAGACCACTTCGAAGGTCTGCTGATGGGCTTCGCCCTGCGTCCCGGCCACCGTATAGACGGGCAGCTTGATTTTGCGGCCCTGCAACCATTCCTGCAAGGCCGTTTTGGCGTCTTTGCCTTGGGCGCTCTGACCGGGACTGAGGTCCACATCGGCGTACAGGCGCCGCACGAGCTGGCAGGCTGGCTCGAAACCGGCGTCCAGATACACCGCGCCGATCAAGGCCTCCAGCGTATCGGCCAGAATCGACGCCCGCTGCCGCCCGCCGGATTTCACCTCGCCCTCGCCGAGCCGCACATACGCGGGAAGGTTCAGGCGCAGAGCCAGACCGTGCAAGGTGTCTTGCTTGACCAAGTTGGCCCGGATGCGCGACAGATCGCCCTCCGGCTGGCGTTCCAGCCGCTCATACAGCAAACCCGAAACCGCCAGATTCAGCACCGAGTCACCGAGAAACTCCAGCCGTTCGTAATGCGTGGCTGAAAAGCTGCGGTGGGTCAGCGCTTGTTCAAGCAATCTGGGTTGCAAGAATTGGTGCCCGATCGAGGCCTGAAGATCAGAGAGTGTCGGTTTCAAAGAGTGGGAAGCTGTCTGTCAGCGGGTTCGGCCCTGGTATTTCAATAGCAGGTAGGCCGGACCCACCAGATGGATTTCTTTGGCGTAGGCGAATTCGACGATCACCCGGTCGTTCACTTTCGACACCTGAAGGTCGCGCCCGCTGATGGCGGTGAAATACTCGATCTGTTTGGTTCGGTCAAAGGCCGCTCGGATTTCGGCGACGGTGGTTCCTGAATCGGCCGCCCGCTGCGCCGCCCGCTGGATGGTCATGTATTCGACGTAGGTCGGCACGATCTGAGCCGACACCAGACCGATCACGGCCACCACCAAGCCGACAAAGACCATCCCGACAAAGGTGATGCCTCGCTGCTGCTTTCTCATGTGCACGCTCCGTTCAACCACAGTCCGTACATCTTAATCAGATTCAGGCGCTTTGCATCACTGAAAGGAACCGATGCGCCCCAAATCGCCAAAATTCATCCAGACAAAAAACGCTTTACCGACAATATTGGCTTCGGGCACGAAACCCCAGAAACGGGAATCCAGCGAATTGTCGCGGTTGTCACCCAGCACGAAAAAGTGACCCTCAGGCACCCGGCAGGCCACGCCTTCGACGGTGTAGCGGCACTGGTCGCTGAACGGAAAGCTCACCGTGGCGGGAATGAATGCCGGACGGTCACGGTCATTCAAGGTGTTGAACGTGCGCCCCTTCAAGGATTCCTGAAATTGCTGGGCATAGCGCATCGTGCTGCGATCGTAAAAGTCCGCCACCGGCTGGCGAGCCACCGGTTGTCCGTTGATGAACAGTTGCTTGTTCAGAAACGCCACTTCGTCACCCGGAACGGCCACCACCCGCTTGATGTAGTCCAGCGTTGGCTGGGGCGGGTAGCGAAAGACCATCACATCCCCACGCTGCGGCGAGTGGTTCGGAATGATCTTGCTGTGTATGACGGGCAGCCGCACGCCGTAGTGGAATTTGTTGACCAGAATCAGGTCCCCGACATGCAGGGTGGGCAGCATGGAGCCCGAAGGGATTTTGAAAGGCTCAAAAAAGAAGGAGCGCAGCACAAACACGACCAGGATGACAGGGAACAGCCCGGCCGTCCAGTCCAGCCACCAGGGCTGCATCATCAGTTTCTGCTTGGCTTCGTCCAGATTGACCGCATCGGCCTTGACGCCGATGCGGGCCAGTTCGGCTTCACGTTGCTGGTGCTCCTGCGCCAGCCGCTCGGCAGCCACTTGACGTTGCGGCAAAAAATACAGTTTTTCGGCGATCCAGTAAGCCCCGGTCACCACGACAGCCAGAAAGAGCAGCAAAGCAAAGTTGCCTTGAATCACACCCAGGTACCAGGCGAACCCGTAGCCCACAAAACCGGCCAGGACGACGCTGGTCACGGCGCTCATGTTTTCATGACTCATCATTCCTCCACTTGCAGGATGGCCAGGAACGCTTCTTGCGGCACCTCGACCGAGCCAATCTGCTTCATGCGCTTCTTGCCTGCCTTCTGTTTTTCGAGCAGCTTGCGCTTGCGGGTGATGTCGCCGCCGTAGCACTTGGCCAGCACGTTTTTGCGCAGCGCCTTGACCGTTTCGCGGGCGATGATGTTGGCACCGATGGCCGCCTGGATGGCGACGTCGAACTGCTGGCGGCTGATGATTTCGCGCATCTTGGCCACCACCGCACGGGCACGGTAAGCCGACTGGCTGCGATGCACGATGATGGACAGGGCATCGACCTTGTCGCCGTTGAGCAGGATGTCCACCTTCACCACGTCGGAGGGGCGGTACTCCTTGAACTCGTAGTCCATCGAGGCGTAACCGCGACTGACCGACTTGAGCTTGTCGAAGAAGTCGAGCACGATCTCGCCCAGCGGCATGTCGTAGGTCAGCATGACCTGCTTGCCGTGGTAAGCCATGTGGATCTGCACGCCGCGCTTCTGGTTGGCCAGCGTCATGACCGGGCCGACATATTCCTGCGGCATGTACAGGTGTACCGTGACGATGGGTTCACGGATTTCCTGTATCCGCCCCACCTCGGGCATTTTGGAGGGGTTTTCCACCTGCAGCACTTCGCCATCACCCTTGACCACTTCATAGACCACGCTGGGCGCGGTGGTGATGAGGTCCTGGTCGAACTCGCGTTCCAGCCGCTCCTGCACGATCTCCATGTGCAGCAGGCCCAGAAAGCCACAGCGAAAGCCAAAACCGAGCGCTTGTGACACCTCGGGCTCGTAGCGCAGGGCGGCGTCGTTGAGTTGCAGTTTTTCCAGCGCGTCGCGCAACTGGTCGTATTCGCTGGCCTCGGTCGGGTACAGGCCGGCAAACACCTGCGGCTGCACCTCCTTGAAGCCGGGCAGCGGCTCGGTGGCAAACGGCAGGTTGGTGCCGCTGCTGGTCTTGATGGCCGTCAGGGTATCGCCGACCTTGGCCGCCTTGAGCTCCTTGATGCCGGCAATGACGTAGCCCACCTCACCCGCGCTGAGCGCGTCACGCGCTTCGTTGTGCGGGGTGAATACGCCCAGCTTTTCCGAGTTGTACATGGCCTCGGTGGCCATCAGCTTGATCTTGTCGCCGCGGTTGAGGCGGCCATCGACCACCCGCACCAGCATCACCACGCCGACGTAGTTGTCGAACCAACTGTCGATGATCATGGCGCGCAAGGGCCCGTCCGGGTTGCCGCGCGGTGGCGGCACCTTGGCCACCACCAGTTCCAGAATCTCGTCGATGCCCATGCCGGTTTTGGCCGAGCAGGCAATGGCGTCGGTGGCGTCGATGCCGATCACGTCCTCGATCTCCTGCTTGGCGTTGTCCGGGTCGGCCTGCGGCAGGTCCATCTTGTTGAGCACCGGCAGCACATCGACGCCCAGGTCGAGCGCGGTGTAGCAGTTGGCCACCGTCTGCGCTTCCACGCCTTGGGAGGCATCGACCACCAGCAGCGCACCCTCGCAGGCGCTCAAAGACCGGCTGACTTCGTAGGAAAAATCGACATGACCGGGGGTGTCGATCAGGTTGAGGTTGTAGGTCTTGCCGTCACGGGCTTGGTACTGGAGTGCGGCGGTTTGTGCCTTGATGGTGATCCCGCGCTCCTTTTCCAGATCCATGGAGTCGAGCACCTGCTCGCACATTTCGCGGTCACTCAGGCCACCACAGCGCGAAATGAGGCGATCGGCCAAGGTGGATTTGCCGTGGTCGATATGGGCAATGATGGAAAAGTTGCGGATGTGATTCATCGCTGGGCATTCAAAACAAAACGGGCGCGTCGGCGTCGAACGCACCCGTGACCGACCCTTAGGGGGCTGGCGGACAACCCTTCATTGTAAACGGACGGGGCATCCCCCGGCGGGTTAACGCCTCTGCGGCCTGATCAAGGCATACTGCGCCCAGTCGCCCCGACGAATCAGCACACTGACCGGTCGATCGCCTGCCATGGCACTCACGGCCGCTTCAAAATCACGTAGATTGTTGATCGGCCGGTTGCCCATGCCCACAATCACGTCCTCTTCACGCAGGCCCGCTTGCGCGGCCGGGCCTTGGGCCTGCACCACGAACACCCCCGACTCCACGCGAAGACCGCGCTTTTCGGCCGCAGACAGTTCGCGCACCGCGAGACCCAGCCTCTCGGACGCTTTCGATGACTGAGGCTCGGGCTTTGGCGCACTGGGCGCTTGCGCCACACGCTCATCCTCAAACGTTCCGACCGTGACCGTCAGTTCGCGTTCGGCCCCCTGGCGCCAGACACGCACAACGGCCCGTGAACCGGGAGCCGTATTGGCCACAACGCGAGGAAGATCCGCCGACTTGACAATCCGAGTGCCATTGAAACTGAGGATCACGTCGCCGGGCTGTAGGCCCCCTTGTGCGGCTGGCGAGTTGTTTTCGACGCCGCGAACCAATGCCCCTTCTGTCCGGGGCAACCCCATGGAATCGGCCAGTTCGCGCGTGATGGCATCAATCGCGACACCGATGCGCCCGCGCGTCACGGTGCCAGTGGCACGCAACTGGTCAGAAATCCGCACCGCTTCATCAATCGGGATGGCGAACGAAATGCCCTGAAACCCGCCTGACCGGGAATAAATCTGACTATTGATGCCCACCACCTCACCGCGCATATTGATCAGAGGCCCACCGGAGTTGCCCGGATTGATGGCGACGTCGGTCTGGATGAAGGGCAGAAAGTCGCCCGTGTCGCGCTGCTTGGCACTCACGATCCCGGCTGTGACCGTGTTGGCCAGGCCGAACGGCGAGCCGATGGCCATGACCCATTCCCCAACGCGCAAGCGGTTGATGTCACCAATCCGAACCACAGGCAGGTCCCTGGCATCGATCTTGACCACGGCCACGTCCGTACGACGGTCGGAGCCGACCACCTGCGCGGTGAACTCGCGCTGATCGGGCATGGTGACGATGACCTGATCGGCTCCCTCGATCACATGGGCGTTGGTCATGATGAAGCCATCGGCACTGAGAATGAAGCCAGAGCCGACTCCCCGTTGGCGTTCAATCTCTGGGCCTTGACCCTGCCCGGGTCGAGGCGCATTGCGGGGAGGCACCATGCCCGGAGGAACCGGAATCCCGAAGCGCCGGAAAAACTCCAGCATCTGCTCATCGGGCGTGAGTCCTTGTTGGGGGGTGCCTTGACGCACGCGCTCAACGGTTCGGATATTGACCACGGACGGCCCCACCTGGTCCACCAGAACGGTGAAATCAGGCAGTCCCCGCACCTCAACCGGGGCCGACTGCACGATCGGCTGAGGCGCCACAGGCGTGGCAACCGCCGGCGTTTGCGCCCCCACAGGGCCATGATTCACCGACCAGAGGACAGCGGCAACCCCCACGGCCACTGTGCCGAACAGAGCGTATCGCTTCAACGATTGGGGTAGAGTCGATCGAGGCATGCTTATTCCAAAAAATGACGATCCAGCGACCAGTGCAAGACTTGCAAGACTCTCACCGAGGGGCAGCCAGGGCCTGGATGAACATCGATAAGGTTTGCACCGGAACTTCACCCAGGGCGGTCACCCAGTAATTTCCCATTTTCCGGCTGATGGAATGTGTTGCACCGTCAGCAGCAGTTTTTTCGAGAGTGTGCCGTTGAGGATCAAAGGTTTCCAGGAACAGCGACACCGAGGCCAGACCGTCCGAAAATACCCACTGGTACGACGGCTTGCCGGCTGGCTCCATGCGGGTATAGACACTCATGGACTGAAACCCGGGGACACTGGCAGTCATGGTCCAACCCAGCGCCTGCGTTCCAGTGGGCTGAATGCGCGGCTGCAGGACGGTAAAGCCCGCCGTGCTGCTCATCTGGCGCAGCAATTCATCCATACTGACGGGCGCATCCAATCGCAGTTCGGTAAACGCCACCTGCTCCAGCACACGGCCGTCGTGGCTGCGTGTCTGCATTTTGACCATCAGGCCGGTCTGCTTTTCAGACCAGATGCGGTAGGCATGCCGCAGTTGATCGCGGGGGAGGAAGTCCACCACTATGGAATCAAACCCGGCGACACGTTCTGAGCCCACTGGACGAGCCATGTAAAACGTTTCAATGCGCTGATCGGGTGCGCGCAGCAGATCCGGGAAGAGGCGAAGCGCTTCGCGACGCTCCCTTTGAACCAGACGCTGATCCGTCACGAAGGTGATCACCTCGTCATTGCGTCGAAGCGTGACACGGGGCGTTCCAGTCAGCGTTTCGATACGCTCCATCTGCTCGACACCGTTGCAGATGTGCCAGATTTTAGAGACGGCCATTTCAGCGCCCATGGTGACGACGAAGGTCCCTGTGTAGGCACGTTCGCGCGAAGCGGCATGCAGGCGCTCCAGCCAGTCACTCACCGTCCAGTGCATCGCCGCTCGGGTGGCTGACGCTGCAGGGGCCGTTGAGGACGGATGGGCTGATTGGGCCCATGCACTGACCGGCCCTAGCCACCCAAAGGCTAGCACCGCACAACCCAAGGCGATCTTGACTGGCTGCAAGACAAACATAGGCATCAGCGCTGTGCGGGCTCGTAAGTGGCATTGCGAATGAAGCCCGCCGGCATCTGCAGAGCGGACACACCGCCCCACTGGCGATGCGCCGCCATCAATTCGTCCAGTTGGGCGTCACGCATCATGACGTTGCCCGAAGGCGTCACCACCAGTTGAACAGGATCGGTTGCAACGGGAGCCCCCGCCAGTTGTGGGCCCGAAGGTGCCATGGGCGATGCAACCAACTGCCAAGCCACTGCCGAGACAGCAGCCACCGAGGCCAGGCCAGCGACCATCTTCCAACGAAAGACCGGATCATTGGCAGGTTTGGCCACTCTCGCCATCTTGTTGGGAGTCTCAACCACTGGCATCACGACAGGACGCTGAGCCTCTCGGGCCACTTGGGCCATGACTCTGGCGACGAAATCATCTGACGCGCTGGAGCCGCAATGGGCAGGCTCATGGAGCGCGTCGCGAATCAGGCAATAGTCGCTCCAGGCGTGCTGGACTTCCGCAGACCCTGCATAGCCGACATGCAGAAGATTCCAGTTAACCCAGCCGGTTTCTCCGTCGGCAAGTGCGGACAACTGCTCACGCAAAGGCACACCTTCGGGCGATGCATAGACAGGAGCAGCCGACTCGTTGGAGCCTGACAGAGAATGATGCGAAATCTGCATGATCGTACGCTTCCAAAAATCACCGTGACCCTGGTTACCAGCGCTTTCCTGACTGTCTCTCCAGCATGGGCTTGATACGCGCCGATATCGCTTCCCGGGCCCGGAAAATACGGGAACGCACCGTGCCGATCGGGCAGTCGAGCGCTTCCGCAATTTCCTCGTAACTGAGTCCTTCAATTTCGCGCAGAACAATGGCCTGCCCCAGTTCCTTGGGTAAAGCCTCCATGGCCGCGTTCACCGCTTGGGCAATTTCCTTGCTGGCGAGCACGGCCTCTGGCGTTTCGGCATCGGCTACTTGCCCGGTTAGTTCATGTTCGACGCCAGAAGTTTCATCATCATCAGATGAAGTCATCGAGCTCATGAGCACGATGGGGTCTCGCTTGAGCTCCATGAGCTGCTTTTTGGCCGTATTGACAGCGATTCGGTACAGCCAGGTATAAAACTGCGCTTCGCCCCGAAACTGGCCCAATGCCCGATAGGCGCGTATGAAGGTTTCCTGAGAGATGTCTTCGACCAGATCGGTATCGCGCACCATCCGCCCGATCAGACGCTCTACCCGCTTACGGTACTTGACCACCAGCATTTCAAACGCCCGCTGATCTCCTGCCAGAGTTCGCTGGACCAGCAGGATATCGGCATCATTGGAAGGCGTGGAAGACAATACGGTCATGGCTCAAAGGGTCGTCGGGAATATAACCGATCAACTTCCACGCCCCGGCTGACCGATGTGTAAATCCTTGTGACGATGAGCGTGCGCAGCCCGCCGAAAGGCAAGCCAGTCTGAAGGTGCCTGCCGGGCTCGACACCAGACCCAGAAGCCAAGCCCAGTCGGGCTGCGCACATGAAACACCATCAGCTGGTCGAAATCCAGCGTACAGCGGACTTCCGACAGCATCAGCCCCCGCCGCCAGGCGGGTGATCGCCATACCCAGACCCCCTGGGGGGAAGACGACCCCGCGGAAGGGCGACGGTGCTCCCATCGAAGTTCTCCGACCGGTGCCGCCCGCAAGCGCCAGCAATTCCACAGCAGCCACAGCGAACCTGCGGCCATCGACAACCACCAGGCAGCAGGAAACCCCCCGGCGGCCTGCCAGAGATGCCATCCCCACAAAGATTGAACCAGAAGCCAGACAGTGGCCAGAGCGACGGTGATCAGCCCTTCATGCGCCAAAGCGCCGGTGGGATACGTCACCGGCGGCGGGATTTTCATCCGGGCACAGACCTGCGTCAGACGCGCTTGAACACCAAGGAGCCGTTGGTGCCACCAAAACCGAAGTTGTTTTTCAATGCCACCTCGATGGTCAGATCACGGGCCGTATTGGCACAGTAATCCAGATCGCACTCGGGGTCTTGATTGAAGATATTGATGGTGGGCGGACTCTTTTGGTGATGCACCGCGAGCACGGTGAACACGCTTTCTATTCCCCCTGCGCCACCGAGCAGGTGGCCGGTCATGGATTTGGTCGAGTTCACCACGACTTTGCTGGCGTGATCGCCCAAGGCCGCCTTGATGGCGTTGGACTCGTTGATGTCGCCCAGCGGGGTGGAGGTGCCGTGGGCGTTGAGGTAATCGACCTGATCGGGATTCAAACCCGCATTACGCAAGGCATTGAGCATGGCGCGACGGGGGCCATCCATGTTCGGGGCGGTCATGTGACCGGCATCGGCACTCATGCCATAACCGGCGAGTTCGGCGTAGATCTTGGCCCCACGGGCCTTGGCGTGCTCGTACGCTTCGAGCACCATCACGCCAGCGCCTTCACCCAGCACGAAACCATCACGGTCTTTGTCCCAGGGGCGGGAGGCCGTTTTCGGGTCGTCGTTGCGGGTGGACAGGGCGCGCATGGCGGCAAAGCCACCAATACCCAGCGGCGAGACGGTCGCCTCGGCACCCCCGGCAACCACCACGTCGGCGTCACCGTACTCGATCTTGCGAGCGGCCTCGCCGATGCAATGCAGACCCGTGGTGCATGCCGTGACCACCGCCAGGTTCGGCCCTTTGAAGCCGAAGCGCATCGAGACGTGGCCGGAAATCATGTTGATGATCGAAGCCGGCACGAAGAACGGCGAAATGCGGCGCGGGCCGCGGTTCGTCAGTTCGGCGTGCGTGTCCTCGATCAGCGGCAAGCCGCCGATGCCGGAGCCGATGATGCAGGCGATGCGACAGGCCTCGTCCTCATCCAGCGCCTCGCCCGTGGGCAGACCGGCATCCTGCACCGCCTGAACGGCGGCTGCAATGCCATAGTGGATGAAGGTGTCCATCGTCCGCGCCTCTTTGGCGCCGATGTAGGACTCGAGGTCGAAGCCCTTGACTTCACCGGCAATCTTGCAGGCAAAGGCGGAGGCATCGAACTTGGTGATGAGGTCGATGCCGGACTGACCGGCGATCAGCTTAGACCAAGCCTGCTCGACGGTGTTGCCCACCGGCGAAATGCAGCCCAAGCCCGTCACGACGACTCGACGACGGCTCATGGCGGGATCAACCCTTCTGGTGAGCCAGCGCGTAGTCGATGGCGTTTTGCACGGTGGTGATCTTCTCGGCGTCTTCGTCGGGGATTTCGATGCCGAATTCGTCTTCGAGAGCCATCACCAGTTCCACGGTGTCGAGGGAGTCAGCACCCAGATCGGCCACGAAGGCTTTCTCATTGGTGACTTGGGACTCTTCCACGCCGAGTTGTTCGGCAATGATTTTCTTCACTCGTGCTTCGATATCGCTCATATTTCCCTCTAAGGGTGGTTAAAAACAATGGTGCCATTCTAGCCGGGGCCGCAGCGGCCCCTGAAAAAACGACCGGGTTGAATGTTATCAGGCCATGAACATGCCGCCGTTGACGTGCAGTTCCTGCCCCGTCACGTAGGCGGCCTGCGGGCTGGCCAGATAGGCCACGGCATGGGCAATGTCGGCTGGCCGGCCCAAATGCCCGAGCGGGATCTGGTTGAGCAGCGCCTGCTGCTGCGCCTCGGGCAAGGCGGACGTCATGTCGGTCTCGATGAAGCCGGGTGCAACGCAATTGACGGTGATGTTGCGGCTGCCCAGTTCGCGAGCCAGTGCGCGGGTCATGCCGGCCACCCCGGCCTTGGCCGCCGCGTAGTTGGCCTGCCCCGGGTTGCCAGCGGCCCCCACCACACTGGTGATGCTGACGATGCGGCCATAGCGCTGCTTCATCATCGGCTTGATGACGGTCCGGCTCATGCGAAAGACCGCCTTCAGGTTGGTGTCGAGCACGGCATCCCAGTCTTCATCCTTCAGGCGCATGGCCAGCATGTCGCGCGTGATGCCGGCGTTATTCACCAGCACATGCAGGGCACCGTGTTCCTTGACGATGCCATCGACCAGCGCTTCGGCTTCGGCCAGGTGGTTGACATCGAGCTTGGCACCCCGGCAGCCCGCGTGTTCGGACAAGGCTTGGGTGATTCTGGCGGCACCGTCTTCGCTGGTGGCGGTGCCGATGACCTTCAGGCCCCGGCGGGCCAGTTCCAGGGCAATCGCGGCACCGATGCCTCTGGATGCGCCAGTGACCAGAGCCACCTGTGCCGTCAATGCAGTTTCATTCATTGCTTTCCTCCGTTTGAGCGCCAAGCCCACTCAGGCCAACAGGGCCTGGACTTCGGCCAGCGTGCTGCCATCGTACAGGGTGGCGCTGGCGAGTTCGGGATCGATGCGCTTGACCATCCCAGCGAGCACCTTGCCGGGGCCACATTCGACCACGGTGCGCACCCCCATAGCCTTCATGGCCTGAACGCTTTGCACCCAGCGCACCGGGCCAAAGGCCTGGCGGTACAGGGCGTCGCGGATGCGCTCGGCATCGGTTTCGACGGCCACGTCGATGTTGTTGAGCACCGGCACCAGCGGCACTGCCAGCGCCGTACTGGCCAGCTTTTCTTGCAGGCGCTGGGCCGCTGGCTTCATCAGGCTGGAATGAAACGGGGCCGAAACAGGTAAAGGCAGGGCGCGTTTGGCACCGTGGGCCTTGAGCACCTGGCACGCCAGTTCGACCGCCGCCTTGCTGCCAGCAATCACGGTCTGGGCCGGATCGTTGAAGTTCACCGCCTCGACCACCTCGCCACTTGCCGCAGCGAAGGTGGCCTGCGCCTGGGCACAGCCTTCGCGCACCACCTCGGCGGGCAAACCCAGAATGGCGGCCATGGCACCGGTGCCGACCGGGACGGCGTCCTGCATGGCCTGGGCACGAAAACGCACCAGGGGTGCTGCCTGCGCCAGGGTCAGCGCCCCGGCAGCGACCAGCGCCGAATATTCACCCAGCGAATGCCCCGCCAGCACGGCTGGCAGGCCACCGCCTGCGGCACGCCAGACGCGCCAAGCCGCCACACCCGCCACCAGCATCACGGGCTGGGTGTTGGTGGTCAGGGCCAAGGCTTCTTTGGGGCCTTCGTGTATCAGCCGGGCCAGGTCTTGACCGAGGGCGTCGGAGGCTTCCTTGAGGGTCTCGGCCACCACCGGATGGTCGCCCCAAGCGTCCAGCATACCGACCGATTGGGATCCCTGCCCCGGAAATACGAAAGCAAATGTCATGGTTCAACTCCAGAATTACATGCGCACCAGCACCGCACCCCAAGTGAAGCCGCCGCCCACCCCTTCGAGCATCAGCGTCTGACCGGGCTGGATCTGCCCCTGACGCACCCCATGATCGAGCGCCAGCGGAATCGATGCCGCCGACGTGTTGCCATGCTCCTGCACCGTGACGATGACCTTGTCCATCGGCAGCTTGAGCTTGCGGGCCGTGCTCTGCATGATACGGATATTGGCTTGGTGCGGCACCAGCCAGTCGATATCGGCCTCTGATTTGCCCGCCTTGGCCAGCGCCGTTTTGGCCGCACTCTCGAGCAAGCCCACGGCCAGTTTGAACACCGCCTGGCCGTCCATCTTGAGCAAGGGGTGGCCCAATATCTGGCCGCCACTGACGGTTCCCGGCACGCACAGGATGCCGGTGTGGCGACCGTCTGCATGGATGGCGCTGGCCAGTAGCGCCGGGCCCGATCCGTCGTGTTCGGCGGCTTCGAGCACCACGGCACCCGCACCGTCACCGAACAGCACGCAGGTGGTGCGATCATCGAAATCCAGAATGCGCGAAAACACCTCCGACCCCACCACCAGCGCGCGCTGCGCCGCACCGGTCTGGATCATGGCGTCGGCCACCGTCAGGGCATAGACGAAGCCGCTGCAGACCGCCTGCACATCGAAGGCTGCACCACCGGCTGCGCCCGACTCGCCGATCTGCGCCGCATGTTCACTGAGCTTGCGCTGCAAGATGGAGGCCGTCGATGGGAAGACCATATCCGGGGTGGAAGTGGCCACGATGATGAGGTCGATCTCGCTCACCCGCCGCCCGGCCGCTTGCAGCGCCTGCAGGCAGGCCGGTAGCGCCAAGTCGCTGGCGTTGACGCCGTCTGCTGCATAGTGCCGGGCACGAATGCCGGTGCGCTCGACGATCCACTCGTCACTGGTTTGCACCCCACGGGCCGCCAGCAGGGCCACCATGTCCTGGTTGCTGAGTCGGCGCGGGGGCAGGAAACTGCCGGTTCCAGTGATGCGGGAATATCGTTTCATGACAGGTTGATGCTATGACCGGCGCCGACGCGGCACTCAGGACGGATCGGCAGATGGTGCCGCATGGGAGCAGGCACCAGACGCCTTCATCAAGGGGGCGGCCCGGGCAATGCGTGTGCGCACACGATCCAGCAAGTCGTTACGGGCTGCATCATAAGCCCTGCACAGCGCCTGCTCGAAGGCAAAGGCATCGGCTGAACCGTGGCTCTTGAACACCAGACCCCGCAGGCCGAGCAGCGCCGCGCCGTTGTAACGGCGGTGATCCACCCGGTGCTTGAACGACTTGAGCACCGGCCAGACGACCAGCGCCGCCAGGCGGGTCAGGGCATTGCGCGAAAACTCCTCGCGGATGAAGCCGCCGATCATGCTGGCCAGACCCTCGCTCGCCTTGAGCGCCACATTGCCGACGAAACCATCGCAAACCACGATGTCTGCGGTGCCTTTGAACAGGTCGTTGCCTTCCACGTTGCCATGAAAGTTGAGGTCTCCGCGCTCGGCGGCCTGACGCAAGAGCAGGCCCGCCTGCTTGATGACATCGTTGCCTTTGATGACCTCTTCGCCTATGTTGAGCAGGCCCACGGTGGGCGCAGCTTTGCCGTTGGCCGCCACCAACGCCGAACCCATGACGGCAAACTGCAACAAATGCTCGGCCGTGCAATCGACGTTGGCCCCCAAGTCGAGCACGGTGGTGGCGTCGCCCTTGGCATTGGGCATCTGGGAGGCAATGGCGGGCCGGTCTATGCCGTCCAGCGTTTTGAGCAGATACCGTGCAATCGCCATCAGCGCCCCGGTATTGCCTGCCGACACCGCCGCTTGCGCATCACCCGCCTTCACTTGCGCGATGGCCACGCGCATCGACGAGTCTTTCTTGCGCCGCAGGGCCACCTCGACCGAATCGTCCATGGCCACCACGTCGGCAGCATGCACCACCGTGCAACGCGAACGCTCCAGCCGGGCTGGCCAGGGAGTCAGCGCATCGGGCCGCCCCACCAGGATCAGGCGCGCATCCGGATGAGCAGCCAGAAACGAGGCGCAAGCCGGCAAGGTGATGGCCGGACCGTGGTCTCCGCCCATGCAATCCACCGCAATGGTGATCATGGATCCGTCTTTCTTATGGTGGCAATGACATTCACCCCCACCGACGCTGCAGCGACAAAAGGCCCGCATCGACCATGCGGGCCTTCATGCCAACCGTGCCGGGAGCACCGATGGGGCACCGACCGGATGGGTCGATCAGGCCTCGGACTTGTTTTTCAGCACCTGACGGCCACGGTAAAAACCGTTCGGGCTGATGTGGTGACGCAGATGCACCTCGCCCGTGGTGGGCTCGACCGCAATGCCGGGTACGGTCAGGGCGTTGTGCGAGCGGTGCATGCCGCGCTTGGAAGGTGACTTTTTGTTTTGCTGGACAGCCATGACCGGCTCCTATGAAAAATCCACGGCCTTGCGGCCTGATGGGAAAATGGCAAAATGGTGAACGACACAATGCACCAGCCGAATATCCACTCACCAGATACCCGTTCAAACCAGCGCGAAATCGTGCATTATAGCCACTACTCGACCGCCTGATCAAGCGCGTGTTAAGCGCGTGTCAAGCGTATCATGCCCCGCCTGCGCCGCCCTTGGGCTGGGCCGATGACCCATCAGCCTTGAGCGCCGACAGGGCAGCAAACGGATGCGGTTTTTCTGCTGCAGCGAGGTATGCGTCCGGCTCGAAAGGCAAGGCTTGCGGGCAGGTGTCGTGCATCGGCACCAGTGGCAGGGCCAGCAGCAGTTCATCTTCCAGCCAGTCGCGCACCGGAAAGCGCGGCGTCCAGACCAGCAGATCCTCTTCGCAATCATCGTCCTGGGCGTCTGCCGTGGCTTCGTCGGCCACGAAACGGAACCAGCGATCGACCTCGATCGGCTGCAGATAGACCGTCAGGCAGCGTTGGCAGACCTGCGGCACCCACCCGCTCAGATCGAGATGCAGCCAGAGCTGCTCCCGACCACCGGGCAACACGCGGTATTCGGCCCGCAATGCCCAAGCCAGCACCGGCGCGATGGTCTCAGCGGCATCGGCTGGCCAATCGGGGGCACCGTCGCGCCAGCGCGGGAGCTCCTGCAGCGCCACCTGCCCGGACAGGGGTGCGCCGCTGCGGGCCAGCGGCCGCACATCCAGAGCCTGTGGGGTCGTGTCGGAAGGGGGACATGTCATGTCTCGGGAAGGAATCATGCTGTGTGGATTTTATGTCACCCGCTGCATGGGTCTCCAAGCGGGCCTCCAAGCCCCGCACGGCCACGTTGACGTCATCGACGAGGTCGAGCCACGAGGCACTACACTAGCCCCATGAAAATTGCCGACCTGCGCAAAAGTTACGAAAAGGCCGAACTGAGCGAAGGCGCTTCCCATGCCGATCCGCTGCAGCAGTTCGACCAGTGGTTGCACGAAGCCCTGCAGAGCGAACTGCCGGAACCCAACGCCATGACGCTGGCCACGGTCGGCAACGATCTGCGGCCCAGTACCCGGGTGGTGCTGATCAAGGGCTATGACGCCCGCGGCATCGTCTGGTACACGAATTACGGCAGCCGCAAAGGGCAGGAACTGGCGGGCAACCCGTGGGCGGCGCTGCAATTCCACTGGGTGGAGCTGGAGCGCGTGGTGCGCATCGAAGGCCGGGCAGACAAGGTGAGCGACGAGGAAAACGAGGCCTATTTCCATAGCCGACCGCTGGACAGCCGGATCGGGGCCTGGGCCAGCCCGCAAAGCCAGGTGATAGCAGGGCGCGGCACGCTGATCGCCAATGCCGCCCGCTACGGTGCGCAATTTCTGCTCCAACCGCCACGGCCACCGCATTGGGGCGGCTACCGCCTGCAGCCTGATCGCTGGGAATTCTGGCAGGGTCGCCCCAGCCGTCTGCATGACCGGCTGGTCTATCGGCAACAAGCCGGTCACTGGACGCGGGAGCGACTGGCACCTTGATCG
>DBAZ01000079.1:1302-56017 GCA_002291945.1 Tepidimonas sp. UBA997 | reverse complement strand
GGCACCTTGATCGACTGGCACCGCGAGGGGGGCAGGCTAGCACCAGCGCTCGACGGGCTGATCGGCCAGCGCAGCCCAAGTGGCTGCATCGACCCGGGCGGGGGCCAGTTCCTGCAGCGGCACCAGCACAAAAGCCCGCTCCCACATGCGCGGATGGGGCACCGTGAGGCGGGGGGATGTGATACGGCCTTGGCCGTACAGCAGGAGGTCCAGATCGAGGGTGCGGGGCGCATTCCGGTAGGGCCGCCGTCGGCCCGCCGCCTGCTCCAGCGCCTGCAAGACATCCAGCAAAGCGGGGGCCGTCAGCGGGGTCACCACTTCAGCCACCGCATTCACGAACCAAGGGCCGGCTGCCGCCACCGGGGCGCTGCGGTACAACGCCGAGGCCCTGAGCGACTCGATGCCCGGCGTCTGCTGCAAACTCGCTAGGGCTCCACGCAACGCCGCCACCGGGTCGCCCAGATTGGCCCCTAGGCCGACGTAGGCCGTCACGCTCTGGCGCTGGCTCATTGGGCTGCGGGGGGCTGACCCGCCGGGGCGCTAGCGCCTGCCGGTTTGCGACGACGGCGGCGGCGCTTCTTGGCGGGTGCTTCTGGGCCTTCGTCGGGCGCATCGGCATCGGCATCGGCATCGGCATGGGTGGAGTCGGCTGGCACCAGCGAGGTGGCGTGACCGTCGCGCCAGCGCACATCGGCGCTATCGGCGCTATCAGCCCTATCGGCCCTATCGGCGTTGGCGCTATCGGGTGCAGTCTGGGGGAACCGCCCGGCCGGTTTGGCGTAGCGCCCCGCCGCCTTGCTGCCGGTACGACTGCGCTGCTGTTCGAGCCGAATCGCTTCCACCATGTCGCGCCGAACCGGCTCGCTGGCGGTGCTGAAGGTTTCCCACCAGTGGGAGAGTTCCTCGTCGAGCTCGCCGATCTGGGCACGCAGGCGCAAGAAGTCGAAGCCAGCGCGGAAGCGGGGCTGCTCCACCAGCGCAAACGGGCTCTGGCCGGTGCGGCGGTCAAAGCGCGGTTGCATCATCCAGATCTCGCGCATGTCGGCCCCGAGTTTGCCCCGGCCCGAGACATCGCCTATCTTGGCTTCGAACACTTCATCGACCGCTTCCTCCAGGGCCGGGAAAGGGGGCAGCTTGGCCTGCTGGCGCTTGAGCCAGCCGTCGCGCACATCACTCCAGAGGACGCAGGCGAGCAGGAAGCTGGGCACCACCGATTTACCCTCGGCCACACGGCGGTCGGTGTCCTGCAGGGCGGCCTTGACGAAGGGTTGGTCGGCGTGCTGCACGACGCGGTCCAGCAAGGGATAGATGCCTGTGGCCAGCCCGGTGGCCTTGAGCTGCTCGATACTGGCCAAGGCGTGGCCGGTCTGCAGCAGCTTGAGCATTTCGTCGAACAGACGGCTTGGGGGCACATCGGCCAGCAATGGCAGCGAGGCCGCCAGCGGGGCCTTGGTCTTGGCGTCGAACTGGAAACCGAGTCCACTGAGCTTGGCGCCGAACCGTACCGCACGGATGATGCGCACCGGGTCTTCGCGGTAGCGGCTGGCCGGGTCGCCGATCATGCGCAGCACGCGCTTTTTGGCGTCGCGGATGCCGTGGTGAAAGTCAACCACGGTTTCGCTTTCCGGGTCGTAGTACATGGCGTTGATGGTGAAGTCGCGGCGGACGGCGTCCTGCTCGATGGGGCCCCAGACGTTGTCGCGCAGCACGCGCCCGCTGGCATCGACGGCGTGCTTGATGCCCGCCAACTCCCCGTGCGATGTGCGCTCGTTGCCGCTCACCTGCTCGGCGGCGGCGTTGTCCATATAGGCGCGGAAGGTGGATACTTCGATCACTTCGTGCTCGCGCCCGCGGCCGAAGATCACATGCACGATGCGAAACCGCCGACCGATGATGAAGGCGCGCCGGAACAGCGTCTTGACCTGCTCGGGGGTGGCGTTGGTGGCGACATCGAAGTCCTTGGGCCGCAGCCCCAGCAGCAGGTCACGCACGGCACCGCCCACGATGTAGGCCTC
The DNA here is from genome assembly GCA_002291945.1 of Tepidimonas sp. UBA997. Taxonomy (GTDB): domain Bacteria; phylum Pseudomonadota; class Gammaproteobacteria; order Burkholderiales; family Burkholderiaceae_C; genus UBA997. Next base: position 54,002 of record DBAZ01000079.1, on the reverse strand, counting down.
ATAGCCCGCCCGCTTGAGGGTGTGTACCACGTCCAGCGCACGGCCATCGACAAGTGAGGGGTCGATGCCGTGCACGGAGGCCGCAACGTCTTGGCGCTTGCCGAAATTCGGCCCCTTGCCCTGAGTCGCCTTGCCCAGCAGTTTGTGGATGAATGTCTTGATCATGGGTGTTCGGCAAACAGGTCCAGAATGCGCCAGCCCCGCTCGAGGGCCAATTGGCGCAGCTCGTCGCCCGGGTTGGTGGCCACGGGCACGCTGACTCGCTCCAGCAGCGGGAGGTCGTTGGTGGAGTCGGAATAAAAGGTGGTGTGTACATCGGCCCAGCCAAGGCCGCGCTGGGCCAGCCAGGACTCGAAGCGCACCACCTTGCCCTCGCGAAACGACGGCGTGCCCGCGATGGCACCGGTGAACCAGCCTGCGGCGTCACGCTCGAGCTCGACCGCGATCAGCTCATCGACCCCCAGCGCGGCGGCGATCGGGCGGGTGACGAATTCGTTGGTGGCGGTGATGATGAGCACCGCATCCCCCGCCTGCCGGTGCCCTTCGATCAGGGCCCGCGCCGCCGGGTCTATCTGCGGCAGGATCACCTCATCCATGAACTGCCGGTGCGCCTGTGCCGCCGCTTCGGGGCCGCGCAGCCGAAAGGCCTCGGTGGCGAAGCGGACGTACTCGTGTACGTCGAGCTCGCCATGCTGGTACTGGGCAAAGAAAGCGTCGTTACGGCGGGCAAAGTGCTCGGCGTCGGTCCAGCCCAAACGGGTGGTGAACACGCCCCAACTGTAGTCAGAGTCGAGCGGCAGCAGGGTGTGGTCGAGGTCGAACAGGGCGAGTCGCTTGAGCATGGGCATGGGCATCGTCGGGGGCAGATCAACTGCCCTCCAGCATGGATCGGATCAGCGGAATGGTGATGGGCCGCTGGGTGCGCAGGGCATAGCCGTCGAGCTGATCGAGCAGGGCCATCAGGCTGCCCAGATCGCGCGCGAAGCGCTTGAGCATGAAGTCCATCACTTCGTCACTCAGGAAAACACCCCGGTCGTCGGCGGCCTGGCGCAGAACGCGGCACCGATTGGCTTGCGACAACGGCTGCAATTGGAACACATGCCCCCAACCGAGGCGGGTGCGCAAATCCTCACGCACGGGCAGATCGGCCGGTGGGCGGTCGGCGGCGGCGAGCACCCAGCGTGGCACCCCGGCAGCCGGGGTTTGCGCGTTGACGAACCAGTTGAAGGCAGCCGCCTGCTGGGCCGCTGTGTAGAGGTGGCAGTCGTCCAGGATGACGGCGCTCCAGTGCTCGTTGAAGGCGGGCAGCGAATCGAGCTGCGCATCCAGCCAGCCTACCCCTTGCCCTTGCGCTTCCAGTGACTGCCGAACCGCCAGCAGCAGGTGGGTCTTGCCCACCCCGCCGCTGCCCCATAACAGCGTCGGCACCGGCGAGCGCAACGGGTTGGCCACCCACGAGCGCAGGTGGCTCAGGGCTTCGTGCTGTGGCTCGGCGAGGTAGTTGTCGAGGCTGGGCTGGGGGGCCAGCCCCATGTCGAGCACCAGTTGCTCCATCAAGTCGCGTCCTTGTCAGGCGGCGGCTCGGGCCTCAGCAACTGGGTCGAGCCGTGGGTGTAGAGCGAGCTGCGCAGATAGACCGTGTTGGCACGGCGTATCGCCACCAGCAGCACGGCACTGACCGGCAAGGCAATCAGCACCCCCACAAAGCCGAACACATGACCAAAGGCCATGAGCGCAAAAATCACCGCGATCGGGTGCAAGCCGATGCGTTCGCCCAGCAGGCGCGGGGTGATGTAGCTGGTCTCGACCAACTGGATGCCTATAAACACCGCAGCCACCATCAGCACGCCCTGCCAGTCCTGGAACTGCAAAATCGCGGCCAGCACCCCGATAATCAAACCGACGCCAAAACCCAGAAAGGGCACAAACGCCGCCAGACCGGTGAAGATGCCGATGGGCAGGGCCAAGTCCAGCCCAACTAGGGTCAGGCCGATCGAATAGAGCGCAGCCAGAATCACCATGACCAGCAACTGGGCCCGCAAATACTGGCCGAGCACCTGGTCGGTTTCGTCGCAAAAACGCTCGGTCGCGGCTTGCCAGGCCGGGGGCACGAAGGCCTTGGCCTTGGCCGTCAGGCGATCCCAGTCCAGCAGCAAAAAGTAGGCGGCGATAGGCGTGAGCACCAGATTGCCCAGCACCGCGAGCACCGCGCTGCCGCCGATGCGAGCCGAGGCCAAGAGCTGATCCAGAATGGCCCCTTCGTGGCCGATCACCAGACGCCGCAGCACGTCGCGCACCACGGCCACATCGATCTGAACCTCCACCCCCAGCCGGGCGGCCCAAGGGGCCATCCACAGATTGAGGTTGTCGAGCAGGAGCGGAATCTGGTCGCGCAGCAGCGGCCACTGGCGGGTCACCACCGGCACCACCGTCAGCGTCACGGCCAGCAAGACCAGCATCAGCAAAGCAATGGCCAGAATCGCCCCGATCCAGCGCGGAATGTACCAGCGGTGCATCTTCTCGACCACCGGATGCAAGACGTAAGCCATGACCGCCGCCACCAGAAACGGGGTCAGCACGGGGGCCAGCAGGCTCAGCAGCCACCAGGCGGCCACAGCCAAGGCAAGCCAGGCCAGAAAGCGCAGTTGTGCAGGAGTCAGGGTCATGGCGAAAATGGAGGGGGCAGCGCAGAGCCGTAAAATCAACGCATTTTATCGGCCTAGCATCTCATGACAACGACACCCCTATCCTACAAAGACGCCGGCGTGGACATCGACGCCGGTGACGCCTTGGTCGAACGCATCAAACCACTGGCCAAAAAAACCTTGCGCGAGGGGGTGCTGGCAGGCATCGGCGGCTTTGGTGCCCTGTTCGAGGTGCCCAAACGCTACCGCGAGCCGGTGCTGGTCAGCGGCACCGACGGCGTGGGCACCAAGCTCAAGCTGGCCTTCGAATGGAATATGCACGACACGGTGGGCATCGATCTGGTGGCCATGAGTGTGAACGACGTGCTGGTGCAGGGTGCCGAGCCTTTGTTCTTCCTGGACTACTTTGCCTGCGGCAAGCTCGATGTGGATACCGCTGCAGCCGTGGTGGGGGGCATAGCCAGGGGCTGCGAGCTCAGCGGCTGCGCCCTGATCGGTGGCGAAACCGCCGAGATGCCCGGCATGTACCCCCCCGGCGAGTACGATCTGGCGGGTTTTGCCGTTGGTGCGGTGGAAAAATCCAACATCCTCACCGGCCAGAACGTGCAGGCCGGTGACGTGGTGCTGGGTCTGGCCTCGTCCGGCGTGCATTCCAACGGCTTCAGCTTGGTGCGCAAATGCATCGAACGGGCCGAGGCAGCAGGCACGCTGCCCAGCACGCTCGACGGCCAGCCGTTGCGGCAAGCCATCATGGCACCGACCCGCCTCTACGTCAAAAACGTGCTGGCGGCTTTGGCCCTGCACCCCATCAAAGCGCTGGCACACATCACCGGCGGCGGTTTGCTGGAAAACATCCCGCGTGTGCTGCCGCCAGGCTTGGCCGCCCACCTGCAAAAAGGCAGTTGGCCACAGAGCGAACTGTTTGCCTGGCTGCAAGCCACGGCGGGCATAGACGACACCGAAATGAACCGCACCTTCAACAACGGCATCGGGATGGTGGTGGTGGTCGATGCCGCGTACGCCGACGCCACCGCAGCAACCCTGCGCGGCCACGGTGAAACCGTCTATGCCATCGGTCGGATTGCGCCCCAGGCGGGTGGCGCTGCGGTGCTGGTGGCCTGAGTCAGCTCGAGGTGCGTCTGAGTTCGTTCAGACGCTGGCCAACGGCGTCGGCGTCGGCGGCGTCATCGGCCTGCGCGAGATAGGCCTCCAGATCGGGCACGGCACGCTCCGGGTGGCCCAGCTCGGCCCAAGCCAGCCCACGGTCGCGGCGCTCGACCCCGTCGTCGGGCAGCACCAAGACCAAGCGATCCTGCACCCCGATCAGACGCGGCCAGTCTTCTTGGGTGCGGTGAATCTCCTTCAGGTTGCGCAGCACGCGAGCCAGCACGTCGCGTGGCTGGGCCGCCTGCAAATACAGGCCGACCGGCACATCGAAGTCATCGACCAGACCGTTGCGGCGCTTGTAAGGCTCCAGCCGCTGCGACAGCTCTTCGCGGCTCAAGGACTGGCCAGTGCAGGGGTCTATCACCACCTGCCCCTGCGGCAAGTTGACCTTGACCATGAAGTGCCCCGGAAAGTTGATGCCTTTGGCCTGCAGGGCCAGGCCTTGCGCGAGTTCCAGCCACAGAATGGCCAATGTGATGGGAATGCCGCGCCGCGTCCGCAGCACCACATGGAGGTAGCTGTTGTCGGGGTCGTGGTAGTGATTGATGTTGCCGCCAAAACCCAGATCGTGATAAAAGAACTGGTTGAGCAGCCGCAAACGCTGCAAGGGCGGCGCATCCACCGGCAGGCGGCGGCGCAAGCGGGCCAGCAACTGATCGACCTCGCCCAGCACGGTCTGCACGTCGAGCTCGGCGTACTCGTCCATGGCGACGGCGGCCGTGGCCTCCAGCAGTGGGAAACCATCGTCGTCGCGCACCAAGGCGGCGAAGTAGTCGAGCGGGGACGGCACCTGGAAAGACAAATCCATGCCCTACTTTCTCATAAACTGGCGCAGTTGAACACCCGCCAGCATTAATACACCAAAGTACACCACGACCGCGCCCCCGAGCAGCAACACCAGCGAGAGCAGCCGCCGCCCGATGTGGACGCCATCGACCCAACTCACCTGAGCGCTCGCCCACAGGAGGTAAATCGCCAGCAAGGCGCTGGCTGCCAGCACCTGCAAACCGAATCGCCACCAGCCTTCGGAAGGCTGGTAAGCGCCGCGGCGGATCAGGCCGATCAACAACCAGGCAGCGTTGATCAGGGCACCCAAGCCGATCGACAGCGCCAGGCCCGCATGGGCCAGCCAAGGCACCAGCACGAGGTTCATGCACTGCGTCAAGACCAGCACCACGATGGCGATCCGCACCGGCGTCTTGATGTCTTGGCGGGCATAAAAACCAGGTGCCAGCACCTTGATGGCGATCAAACCGAGCAGGCCGACCCCATAGCCCATCAGGGCCACCGAGGTCTGGTGTACATCGTGGGTCGTGAATGCGCCGTAGTTGTAGAGCACGGCCACCAGCGGCTCGGCTATCGTCAACAGCGCCACGGCACTGGGCACTGCCAGCAACACGACCAGGCGCAGCCCCCAATCGAGCAAGCTGCTGTAAGCAACCGTGTCATCGGACGCCTGCGCCGCAGACAACTGCGGCAGCAGAACCACCCCGAGGGCCACCCCGAGCAGCGCCGTGGGAAATTCCATCAGGCGATCGGCAAAGGTCAGCCAGCTCACACTGCCCGTGACCAGATGCGAGGCAATCTGGGTGTTGATGAGCAGTGAAATCTGCGCCACGCTCACCCCCAGCAAAGCGGGCAGCATGAGCTTGAGGATGTTTTGTGTGCCTGGGTGGTGCCAGGCCGATCGAACCGCCCCGACCGAGCACCCGATGCGCGGCAGCATACCCAACTGCCAGAGGGCCAGCAACTGCACCCCCAACTGCAACACACCGCCCAGCATCACCCCTATGGCCAGGGCATAGATCGGCTGCACGCCCATCTGGCCGAGCCACGGCGCACCCCACCAGGCAGCGGCAATCATCGACAGGTTGAGCAGCACAGGGGTGGCCGCCGGTACCGCAAAGCGCCGCCAGGTGTTCAACACCCCGGCCGCCAGCGCCACCAGCGACATGAAGGCGATGTAGGGAAACATCCAGCGCGTGAGCACCACGGCGGCGTCAAAACCTTCGGGGTTCTGCTTGAGTCCGGCGGCCATGGCCCAGACCAGCCACGGTGCCGCCAACACCCCCAGCACAGACGTGACCAGCAAGGCCCAGGCCATGACCGTCGCCACCCGGTCGATCAGCACACGGGTGGCGGCGTCGCCTTCTTTGGCGCGGGTGGCAGCCAGCACCGGGACAAACGCCTGACTGAACGCCCCTTCGGCAAACAGGCGGCGCAGCAGGTTGGGGATGCGAAACGCCACATTGAAGGCATCGGTCAGGGCACTGACCCCGAAGGTGGCGGCAATCAGCAACTCGCGCACCAATCCCGTGATGCGGGAGGCCAGCGTGAGCAAGGAAACCAGGGAGGCGGATTTGAACAGCGACACGGCCTGAGTGTAGCCGTCAACCCGGCCATGCCCAGCCGACGGCAGCGTTGACAGCAGCGCCGACAGCAGCTTCGTCCGGCTGGCCCTAGAATGCGACGGATGACCATTTTGAACGCCGACCTGCACTGCCATTCCACGGTTTCCGATGGCACCCTGGAGCCCGAGGCCCTGGCGGCGCGGGCCAAAGCCAATGGCGTCGAATTGTGGTCACTCACCGACCACGACGAAGTCGGTGGCCAGCACCGTGCGCTGGCAGCCGCACGGGCCTTGCACCTGCCCTACCTCACCGGCACCGAGATTTCCGTCACCTTTGCCGATGTGACGGTACACATCGTCGGACTGGGCTTCGACCCCGATCACCCGGCGCTGGTGCAAGGTTTGCAGAGAACCCGTGGCGGGCGCAGCGAACGCGCCCTCGAAATGAGCGCCCAACTCGCCAAGCTGGGCATACACGGGGCCTACGAAGGGGCGCTGCAGCACGTGGGCAACCCGGAACTGATTTCGCGCACCCACTTTGCCCGCTTTCTGGTGGACTCCGGCGTCTGCAAAGACACGCACGAGGTGTTCCGCAAATTCCTGACCGACGGCAAGCCGGGGTTCGTGCCGCACCGCTGGGCCAAGCTGGGCGACGCGGTGGGCTGGATACGCGAGGCAGGCGGTGTGGCGGTGATTGCGCACCCGGCCCGTTACGACCACAGCCCCACGCAGGAATACGCCCTGTTTAGCGAATTCAAGGCACATGGCGGCCAGGCGGTCGAAGTGGTCACGGGCAGCCACAGCCCGTCGGAATTCGTCAGGTACGCCGACATGGCGCTGGAATTCGACCTCGCCGCCTCGCGCGGCAGCGACTTCCACAGCCCCGACGAAAGCCACTGCGACCTGGGCGCCCTGCCCTTCCTCGAAGGTCGGCTGCAGCCGGTCTGGCAATTGCTGACCGATCGGGTGCGCTGACCATGACCCCGCCACGCCACCGCCCTCTGCTCGGGGTGATGTTTCTGGTACTGGCCGTGGCCTGCTTTGCCACGCTCGACACCACGGTCAAGGTGCTCAGCGCCACCATCTCGGTGCTGGTGGTGGTGTGGTTTCGCTATTGCTTTCAAGCCCTGGTCATGACCGGCGTGGTGCTGCCGACCCGAGGCTGGCGCTCCCTCAGCACCCGGCACCCGGTGCTGCACGCCGTGCGCGGTGCCCTGCTGCTGATCGTGAGCATTCTGGGCTTCGTCAGCCTGATCTACATGCCGGTGGGCGAGTTCACCGCCATCATCATGCTGACCCCGCTCGTGGTCACGCTGATGGCGGCGGTTTTTCTCAAGGAGCGCGTCAGTGTGTTGCGCTGGTTGCTGGTGTTTGGCGGCTTCAGCGGTGCCTTGCTGGTGATACAGCCCACCGGGCAGGACATCGGCTGGGCGGTGGCCATTCCCCTGGTGATGGTGCTGTTCTATGCGGTGTTCCAGATCCTGACCAGCCGCATGGCCCGCACCGAAGACCCGATGACCATGCATTTCTACACCGGCTGGACGGGTGCCCTGCTCATCAGTCTGGCGCTGCCGTGGATCTGGCAGACCATCCCCGACCTGCGCACGCTGGCCTTGCTGTGCTTGGCTGGCCTGATGGGCACGGTCGGGCACTTTTTGCTGATCCAGGCTTTTGCGCGCGCACCGGCGGCCACCCTCGCCCCTTACCTGTACGTGCAGGTCGGCTTTGCCGTGTTTGCGGGCTGGCTGGTGTTCGATCACGTGCCCGGCCAGCTTGAGTTTGGCGGCATTGCCATGATCGTCGCCTGCGGTGCCAGCATGGCCTGGCTGACCGCCCGCACCCCCAAGCCGGACAGCAACTAAGCCCGCTCGGTCGGAGTGGGACAATCGGGCTATGTCGCAATTTTTTGAAGTCCACCCCGACAACCCGCAACCGCGGCTGCTCAAGCAGGCCGTGCAATTGCTGCACAAGGGCGGGGTACTGGCTGCCCCCACCGATTCGAGCTACGCGCTGGTCTGCCACCTGGACGACAAGGCCGCAGCCGACCGCCTGCGCCGCATCCGCGGGGTCGATGACAAGCACCACATGACCCTGCTGTGCCGCGACCTGAGCGAACTCGCCAACTACGCCCGGGTGGACAACCGGCAGTACCGCCTGCTCAAGCTGGGCACCCCGGGCCCCTACACCTTTGTGCTGGAAGCCAGCAAGGAAGTGCCACGGCGCATCAGCCACCCTTCGCGCAAGACCATCGGCCTGCGCGTGCCAGGGCACCAGACCCTGCAGCAACTGCTGGCCTTGCATGGTGCCCCGCTGCTGGCCACCACCCTGATTGCGCCGGGCGAAACCGACCCGCTCAACGACGCGCACGACATCCGAGAGCGCTTCGAGCACGAGCTGGCCGGGGTGATCGACGCCGGGGCCTGCCCACTGGCGCCCACCACCGTGGTCAACCTGACCCCGATCGGCACCGGCGGCGAACCCGAGGTGTTGCGCCTAGGGGCCGGGCCGCTGGCCGCCCTCGGCCTGTAAACCGCCCCACAGGACACATTCATGGACATCGCCTCCATCATCCAGACCGTGACCATCTACGCCATCCCGGTGCTGTTGGCCATCACGGTACACGAGGCCGCGCACGGCTATGCGGCACGCCATTTTGGCGACAACACCGCCTGGATGCTGGGTCGCATCACACTCAACCCGTTCAAGCACATCGACCCGCTAGGCACCATAGCCGTACCCTTGCTGCTGCTGTTTGCCACCAGTGGTGCCTTTCTGTTTGGCTATGCCAAACCGGTGCCGGTCAACTTCGGACGCCTGCGCCAGCCCAAGCGCGACATGATCTGGGTCGCTTTGGCGGGGCCGGGGGTGAATCTGATCATGGCCGTGCTGTGGGTGGTGTTGGGCTACCTGCTGGTCGCCTTCGGTGTGCAGGAGCGCTTTTTCCTGGAGATGGCGCGTGCCGGGCTGCTGGTCAATCTGGTGCTGTTCGCGCTCAACATGTTCCCCCTGCCCCCGCTCGACGGTGGCCGCATACTGGTCGGCTTGCTCCCCACCCCCCAGGCCATCACGGTGTCGCGCATCGAACCGTTTGGCTTTTTCATCGTGCTCGGGCTGGTGCTCACTGGCATCCTCGGCACCTACTGGTTGCAACCGCTGATGAGCGTCACCTCCGGCCTCATCGAAATGTTGTTGAGCCCTGTGCGCTGGGCACTGGCTGCCGTGCTGTTCTGACCTGATCCTTCCATTGCTCATGAAACCCGTTCGCGTCCTCACCGGCATCAAACCCTCCGGGGTTCCCCATTTGGGCAACTACGTCGGTGCCATCCGACCCACCGTGCGCGCCAGCCGCCAGCCCCAGGTGGACAGCTTTCTGTTCCTGGCCGACTACCACGCCATGGTCTCCACCCAGGACCCGGCTCGGCTGCACCGCTCCACACTCGACATCGCCGCCACCTGGATCGCCTGCGGGCTGGACCCGCAACGGGTCACTTTTTATCGCCAGTCCGACATCCCGGAAATCCCGGAGCTGACCTGGTTCCTCGCTTGCGTGTGCGGCAAGGGGCAACTCAATCGCGCCCACGCCTACAAGGCCATGCTCGACAAAAACGCTGCCGCTGGCAGCGAACCGGACGACGGCGTCAGCACCGGCCTGTTCATCTACCCCGTGCTGATGGCGGCCGACATCATCCTGTTCAACGCCCATCAGGTGCCGGTGGGGCGCGACCAGGTGCAGCACATCGAGATGGCGCGCGACATGGCCAGCAGCTTCAACCACTGGTACGGGGCCCACTTCACCCTGCCCGAAGCCGTGATCGAAGACAGCGTGGCCACCCTGCCCGGTCTGGATGGCCGCAAAATGAGCAAGAGCTACGACAACGTGATCCCGCTGTTCGCGCCACCGGCGCAGTTGCGCAAGCTCATCATGGGGATCGTGACCGACTCCAAAGCGGCCGGCGAACCCAAGCAGACCGAGGGTTCGGCGCTGTTCCAGATTTACCAGGCCTTCGCCACCCCGGACGAAACCGCTGCCCTGGCCCAGGCCTATGCCGAAGGCATCGGTTGGGGCGAGGTCAAGCAGAGGCTGTTCGAGCGCATCGACTGCGAAATGGCTCCCATGCGTGCCACCTACGACGCCCTCATGGCCGACCCGGCGCGGGTGCAAGCCATTCTGCAGGCGGGTGCCGCCAAAGCACGCACCTCGGCGGTGCCGTTCATGGCCCGCTTGCGCCATGCGGTGGGCTTGCGCCCGCTGCAGGCCACCGCCACCGATGCGTCCAGCGTCGATGCGCCCAGCGCCAAGGCCGATAAGGCCGACAAAGCCCCGCTGCCGACCTTCAAGCAATACCGCGAGCAAGACGGCCTGTTCTACTTCAAGCTGACCGATGCCAAAGGCCGTGTGCTGCTGCAAAGCGCCGGACTGGCGTCCCCGAAAGACGCCGGGGCCAGCATCGCCCGGCTCAAAGCCCAGGGCTACCTGGCCTGCACCGATCTGCATGACTGGGCCGACGCGGCAGCAGGCGTCACCCCGAATGACATCGAGCTCGCCCTGCAAGCCTTGCGTGCGGCCGAATGAGCTAGAATACGCAATTCGACACGCGGAAGGGTGGCAGAGTGGTCGAATGCGCCGGACTCGAAATCCGGTATACGGTTTCTACCGTATCGAGGGTTCGAATCCCTCCTCTTCCGCCAGTGCCAAGAACCGAAACAATTTCTTGAGGTAGCTGCTCGCACCGTCTTGCATGAACAGCACGTTGCGGCTTTCCAGATCGGCCTTCATTGCCGGGTCGCCCACGTTGAGCAAATCGGCAAACCTCGTCGGCGACAGCACGAAGGCATTCAAGACCAGCGGCGCTTCGCCCGCCTTGGCCTGCGCCGCCAGCGTTGTTTCCAGTGTCTTCACTTCCTTGTACAGCCCCAGTTTGGGGTGTGACAGGTCGAGATTGCGCAGCCCCTTCGGGTCGATAAAGGTCAGCCACTGCTTGCCCGTTCCTGACTCTGGGGCATCGTCCACCAGCCACAGCAGGAAGTCCGGATAGAAGTTGCCTGCCAACGCAAAGCCTAGGCCCTTGTCTGCGCTGGCGGCGTTGCGTAGCAGGTAAAGGCTGCGCTGGCCAATCGCTTTCTTGCCTTCGCTGGAGTGGTAGAACGCCTCCAGATCGCGGACAAACTGCACTTCACTTTCGGCACCCAGGCCCAAAGGGGTCAATTTCAGCGGCACCTGCTTGTTGCCGTCTTCGTTCTCGAAACCGAGCAAGGGGTAAAACAAGTGTCGATCAAAACAGATGGCCACCATGTGTGGCGCGTTCCATTTGCTGGCCTCGCCGATCTTGCCTTCCGCCACCAGCTTCTTCAGCACTTCCAGCTTCGCCTGATACGCCAGACCGTCGTCGGTGTTGTCGATCTCGAACTGATACAGCTTGAGCATCGACCCGTGGTCTTCATCGATGTGGGTGATGTCGTAGAACTGGCCTTCGTAGCCTTTTTTCAAGGCGTTATAAAAGCGGTCGGTGTAGTCCGTCAGCAGTCGCAGCAGGATGTCTTCCTGCTTGCGGATATCGGCGAAGGTGGTCACGTTGAATTCCGCTGCCGGAATGAACAGCGTGTACCAGTCCTGTGCGCCCGCGCAAAAGTCGATCAGCTTCTGCCGTTCCAGCCGCAAGTTGCTCCAGCTGCGCTGCAGCTTGTAGTCCTGCAAGGCCAGATAGACGCGATCCCAATTGAAAGCCGAAAACAGCTTCGGGTTCAGCTTGCCCTTGTGGCGGGCTTGCGTCGTGGGGGCTGCGCCCTTGTCCTTGCTGGACAGCGCTTCGACGCGCGGGTACAGGTCGAGCACCACATGGGGTGGCTTGATCTTGCCCTGGAACTGCGCAGGAATTTCGTACAGCCACGGGAAGTGCGTGCGCTTGAAGCCGAGTTTCTGGTTGTCCTTGTAGCCATCCCTCAGCGCTAGGGTCTTGAGCTTGCCTGTTTTCAAGTTCGGCAGGTTGGCCCGTGTCGGGAAGTCCAGCTCCAGCACTTCATCGCTGGGCGTGATGCCTTCTTCACGCAGGTAGTCTTTGAATGCGGCCATGTAGCTGGCGCGCACGCCAAAGATGTTCAGCGCCTCCAACTTGTCCAGATGCACGCCCTTGGGCCTGTCTTGGGGCAAGGTGCGCTTGAGCGAGAAGCCCTTGCCCTTGAGGCGCACCCCGCGTCCGAACAACTGGATGATCTGCGAACCTTCACCCTGGCCCATGTTCAGCAGGCCCATCGTGGACACGCGCCAACTGCTCCAGCCTTCCGTGAATTTGCGTGAGCCGATCAGCACGTTGAGGCGGCTGTCCTTGTGGTTCAGCGTGCCGAACAGGGTGCCGCCGAAGTCGTCGCGTTCGGAGTCGAAGGCCTCAGCGTCCTGCGCCATCCCGAAGAAGCTCGCATCGTCGCCGATGTTGATCAGGCCAAAGGGCTCGGCATCGCCCACGCGCAAGGCCAGCTCACCTTTGCTGCTCTTGATGTTGACCAGTTTCAAGCGCTGGCGGGCCGAGGCATTGAACACGCGCAGCAGAATGTCGGCGTACAGCTCGTCCACACGACCGCCAAAGCCCATCAGCGGCGTGAAACGCCCGCTGAAGATGTTGTTGCCCTTGGCGTCCAGAATCTGCGCTTTGTCGGCAATCAGGTCGGCCAGCCAGCTCTTGATCTGCGCGTCGCTGTTCAGGAAGTCAGCCAGAAAGTTCACCACTTCCAGGATGTCCGACTCCTCGCCAGACACCGTGTTGCCCACAAACACCCACAGCGGCTTTTCGATGTTGAAGTCGGCAAGCGCCGCGCGGTGCGTGCTCCACAGCCAGCGCTGCTGGTAGTAGGCCAGCAGGCAGGCGGTGAAATACTTGCGTGCGTTATCTGCCTGCTGGTAGGCCTCGCCGCTCATGTTGAGGATCAGCGACTCCTTGCCGTAGCCGTCCTCATAGAAGAACTTGTACGAGTAATCGAACAGGATGCACTTGGCGTAAATCTCGCGCGTCGCGGTGATGCGCGCACGGCGCTTGTCCTCGGCGGTCAGCTCATATGCCGCTTTGAAAGCTTCGACTTGCTGCTTTTCTGTGGCGCTCAAGTCGCGTACTTTTCTACTAGGAAATTCAACAGATCTGAAAAAATCCGCCTTGTTCTTACGGATCTCGTCTTCAGCGCCTTCGATTGTTTTCCCCTTGGCCACCGCCTGCCCGAAGGTGGCCGAGTACTCGAAGGCAAAACCACCGCGCACCAGCGCATCGCGCCGTGCCATCCACGCGCCTGCCGCCGTGCCCGTACCGCGGTGGCCTTCGTCCACCAGCACCAGGTTGTTGCCCTCGAAGGCATCCACGGCGACGGTCTTGTCGCCCATCTCATCGCCCAGCTTGTTGATGTCGATGATTTCGATGGTGCCGCGCGCGGGTGACTGAGCCTTGTTAAAGAACTGCGAAAACCCGAAACCGGACAGATGTAACTCCTCCAAGTGCTGGCGCGACAACCCCTCGTTGGGCGTGAGCAGGATGATCTTGTCGGGCAAGTGATCGCGCTTTTGGCCACTGCTGCCCGCCTGGAAGTAGTGCAGGTACTGGCGAATGTTGACATGCAGCAGCAGGGTCTTGCCGCTGCCAGTGGCATTCCAGAAGGCGACCTTGTTCAGGTCGTCCGCTTCGAAATACCGAAATGGCTCTGCGCCCGTTTCGGCGCGGTAGCGCGTCATTTCCTCGTTCAGGCCATCGAGCAAGTCCTGACGGTGGTTGAAGTACCAGTCCAGATACAGCTCGGTGAACAGCAGCGAGAGGTACTGGAAGTACTTCATCTGCAACTCAAAGCCTTCGAGCTTGTTGCGCTGGGCGGTGATGGCCTGCCAGTGGGCGACGACGTTCAGGTCGTAGCGCCGCAGATCGGTCTCGGGCACCTTGTTGGGGCCGGACAAGCCTCGGATCAGTTCGTGGAAAAACCTGGTCTGGCCGTCCTCGTCGATGCCCTCGAAGCGGTCATCACCCAGGCGCCTCTTGAGCGCCGCGAGCGTGCCACCCTGAAAGAATCCCAGCACCCAGCGGTTGAGCACCAATTCCTGATGAAAACTGCGTTTCTTTTGACTTTTGGTTTGCCGTGCCATTTCAATTACCCCATGCCTGCAGTTGAGCAACCCAGGCATCGAACTGCACACACTTCTGGCGCATCGCGTCAATCCCGATGGCCTCGGCGATCAACGGGCCATGCTCGGGCTTTGAATACGTGCCCTCCGGAAAGATGCTCAGAATCCGTTTGGATGGCGCTGTCTCGGGGCTGTCGTTGATGTCTTCCGGGCTCGGGAACACCTGCGTCACGGCCATCAGTGCGGCTTTCACTTCTTCGCTCCAGCCGTCTTCTGCCCATTCAAAGTCCGCGGGGTTGGTGAACAGCAGGCCCTCGAATTCATGCATCTGCACATAAGGCAGCACGTAGCGCGCGTCATAGCCCGTGGTGATGGCCTGCGCAGCTGCGGCAATGTCGGCTTCCAGTTGGGTACGGGTACGACCTACGCGGTCCTGAAAACCGTAGAAATCAACCAGCGTGGAGACGCGATCGGCCTCGCTGTAGTGCAGTGAGATCTTTTTGGCCAGCCGATCCACGGTGACACGCCCACCCCGATGCCGCCCCGACCTGGCGCTCAACACGGTGCCGTAGGCGCTGACGCCGCTGGGCCGCAGGTAGGGCTCCAGGCAGCGGTTGACGAACTCCACCTCGGTGGGACCTTCGCAGATGATGCATACCCGAATCATTCGACCTGCCCCGCATCCAGAGAACCTTCCCGCTTGACCGGCTGGTGGTCACCCAGCCAGGACACGCCGCCTGCGGCCTGCTGCAACCAGATGTCGGACAGTTGGTATTCCTCGTCCAGCCAGCGCTGATAGTGCTCGCGCGGCAGATTGCGCAACACCGTCTCGCCATTGCTGGCGCTGGCCACGATGATGTTTTCCAGCTCGAAGCAGTCCACCAGATAGGGCGACTGCGTGGCGATAAAAATTTGCCGCTTTTTCGATAAGCGCTTGAACATCTCGGCCACCAAGGTGATAGCGTGGGGGTGCAGGCCAAGCTCCGGTTCATCGAAGAACATCACATCTGGCACTCGGTCTGGCGGCAGATTTAACAAGGTCAACAGGCAGAACAGGCGCAGCGATCCGTCCGAGGTGAGGTGCGAGCCGAAGACTTTGTCGCTTTGCCGCCCCACCCAGCGCAAGAGCACCTTGCCGGCCTCGTCTTCCAGCACAAAGTCCTTGAACGCCGGCAAGACACGGGCAATCTGCTTGACGATCAGTTCGTAGCGTTTGCGGTCGCCATTGCGCAAGTCGAGCAGCACGGCCGCAAGGTTGCCGCCGTCCGAGCGCAGGCGGAACGACTCGGTGACATCCCAACGGTTGTGAATGGCCGCGTTGAAGGAGGTGTCGTGGAACTGGTAGGTGGAGCACTGCCGCAGGAGGTTGACGATGGTTTGCGCCGTCTTGTTCTTCTTGTCCAGCAGGCTGGACTCTTTTCCCACCCCTTCAATCTCGGTCCACTTCGCCTTGGTCGGGATGTTGTGGGCCGAATACCGATAAGCCTCGTTCATCACCATGACCGTATCGCCGGCCGAGATGTGGGCCAGGTCAAACCGGTAGTCGTTCTGGCCCGATGCGGTCTCCAGGCACAGCTCGGCGTGGATGCGTGGTGTCTTGCGCGCACCCATGAAAAACTGATCATCGCCGCCGCCGTGGCGCAGCACGAACTCCTGCAGGTTCTTCGCCTTGAGCATCCAGCTCAGCATCTCGAAGAAGCGGATCAAGGTGGACTTGCCTGCGCCGTTGGCACCAATCAGCACGGTGAGCTGCGGCAGCTCCAGGTGCTGAATGTTCTTCAGGCTGCGGAAGCCCTCGATGGTGACCGATTTGATGCGGCCGGGCTCCGGCGTTCTTTGCTGAACCGTTGGGGTTCCAAACTCGGCCATCACACATCCTCCACGCTGAACATGCGCTGCAGAAACTCCGGCTCGATCTGGCGCAGCTTGAGTACGCGGGTGGCACCGCCTTCCTCGGCCATTGGCGTCAGCACGGTGGGAATGTTGTGGTCACCGTTGATGAAGACCACGTCAAACTCGTTGTCCGCCGGGTTGATGGCCAGCTTGTCGCAGAGCTTGGCGACACCTTCATAGTCCAGCACATCGCAATCGCGCCACAGCACGAGGCAGGTCTCCTTGCTGGGCAGGGTGCCGGTGACCGTGACGAAGCCGCGCTGTGGTTGGGCATCGATGTGCTTGACCCGCAGGCCGATCAGATAGTTGAAGGTTTCGACCAGATCGACCTTGCGCGGCGCGAAGGCACCCGCCGAATCCACGGCTACGTTGAGGGTGTAATCGAAGGGCTTCTTGAAGTCCTCTACCGACAGGAGCGAGCCACGGCTTTCTACGTCCAGCAGGTAATTCAGCAGGTAGTCGTCGCGGGCAGGCTGCGGCAGGGTATTGAGCAGATCGCCTTGCGCGGCAGTGCGGCGCAGTTGCAGGTTATTCAGGGTGTCTTCGTAGCTTTCGAGTTTGAGGACTTTGAAGCAGTGGGAGAGGCCAGTTTCGAGGGCGGTTGGTTTACCGTCTTTCCAGTCGGCGGAATATACGACTTTCTGCAAACGTGGTTTGAGCACGGTATCGAAATATTCACCTTGCTCGATAAGAACGTACTTTCGATTGCCGCTATCCCTACGGTTCAAAGTAATGGTGGCGTGTGCCGTGGTTCCGGAACCACCAAAATAGTCCAGCACCACTGCATCAATTTTGGATGCGCCAGCGATATAAATCGCATCCACAACGGCGTGAATCGACTTCGGGTAAGAAAACGTACTTCCGCCAAACAGATGCTTCAACAGTGCCGTGCCGTGCTCTGTCGATGAGTGCTTTGCATCAAACCAAGACGACACCGATACAACTCCATCCTCATTGGGGCGTCGCTTGTAATAGATGTAATCCTTTCCGGATCGATCTTTTCTCACCGCCAACGACTTCAGAGAAGTCATGACAGTCATTCCTTCCCAGCGCCAAGTTTTCTCGACACCGTCATCGTTATTCGGGAAAACCACATACTCGCCATCCTTGGGAGGTTCTATATACACCCACGACTCGCTTGCCTCATCCCAACACATCTCGGGAACGCGGATCTTTTCGCCATCAATATAAATCGGGTAGTAGAGGGCTCGGCGGGCTGACCGATCTGAGTTAGACCCCTCGCGCCTCAGATTTCGCCACTCGAATACACCAACCTCATCGCGCTGATTGAACCGTGCCATCTGATCGGCGGTCGGCGGCAATCTGCCAATTACTGAGTCTGAGGTTGCACCAGCAAAAATTAGGTATTCATGTGAGACAGCGTAACCGCTTTGTGTCGGTCGCCCGGATGGGTTTGATCGTACAGTGACCGTTCCGAGGATACGATCATCGAAGATGCGTGACATCAGAAAGCTCAACTCGCGTTGCTGTGCATCATCAATCGCAGCAACCAATACGCCGTCCTTTGTCAGTAAATCCCTTGATCGGGAAATCCGACTATCCATAAGCGACGCCCAGCTAGATGACTTATAGCCGTTCTTGTAGAAGATGGCGCTTGCATCCGTGTTGTATGGGGGATCGATATAGATGCAATTAACTTCGACCTTGTATTTGGCCTGAAGAAGCGAGAGTCCTTGAAAGTTGTCTCCGTGTATGAGAATGCCATTTGTTGCCTCGTCTATTTCGCCTACCTGATTCAGCAAACGGGAAATGAATTCATTCGAAAACAGACTCGTATCCACCATCCGATACGGCGCAGCCTTCAGGTCCTCCACCGTCCCCGGTGCATCGCCATCCCAAACGCCCAGTTGTTTCCACTGCGCCCATTGCTGCGCGTTTGCCACCACGTCCGGCCACAGCGCTTTCGGCACCCGATCCAGCGTGATGCAGTAGTGGCTGGACACCACGAACTTCTTCTTCAGCCACAGCTTCTTCTGGAAGTCTTCCAACTGGGCCAAGAACGTGATCAGCTCCAGCGCGATGCTGCGCAGGCACTGGATCATGCGCAGGTTCTTCTCGATGTTCGCGAACGCGCCCGCGTTCTGCACATCGTCCAGGTGCATGACTTCGTTCTTGATGTAGAAGTCCAGCTCGCGGCGCAGGAAGCCACCCAGATCCTTGTGGATGAAGTAGTCCGCCGTGTTCTTGGTGGTGTAGTCGCTCAGGTGCTTTTCCAGCAAGGTGCGCTGCGGGTTCTTTTCGGTAGGGGCGCGACTGCCCAGGGCCAGCCAGCGGGCCTTGACGGCTGCGTCCGCCAGCACGGCCTCGACGGCCTTGGCAACCAGTGCCTCCTGTTTGGTGCCCTTGGGCTGGGCGGCGTACTCGAAGCGGATGATCAGCGCCGGGTTGCCGTCACTGCCCCCATTCGTCGCAGCGGCTTCCTCCACGGGCACCAGTTCTTCTTCGACCTCGTCGCCGTTTTCATCCACACGGGTGACGGTCTTCGCCGCCACCAGGGCAAAGCGGCGCTCCTTGTCGTTGTCCTTGCGGTTGTCCTTGGCGGTGTCGGCGGCGGCGAGGCGGAAATGTACCGTGCGCCCGTCTGCCAGCTTGAAGCTGTAGTTGCTGAAGTTCTCGCCGCTCTTGGTGTAGTACTGATCCTTGTTCGCCCAGTGCAGCATCACCTCTTCGCCCGCGTAGGGGATGGCGTAGGTGTCACCCTTGTAGCGGCGCTGGCTGATGAAATCGCCATCCTGGTAATAGCGTGAGAAGAAGGCCAGCAGGTGGGAGAAGACGGCGTTCTCGCGCTCGCTGCTGCCTGCGGTGGCCTCCTTGAGCTTGGCACGCAGTTCCTGCACCTTGGGCACGGCGTCGGGGCTGACGCCCAAGGCCAGGGCGCTTTTTTCGGCTTCTTGCAGTTCGATTTGCAGCAGTTGTGCGTTGGCGGCGCTGCCCGCAGCGAGGGATTGGTACACCTTCTCGGCCAGCCGGTTTTGCAGGTAGTCGTTAATCTCGCCCGCGCGGGCGTTGAGGATGCGGTAAATGCCGAAGTCCAGTTCAGGGCGGTCGATCTGGAAGATCTCGCGCAGCTTGGCAACGAGCGCTTGGAATTTGGAGTTCTGTATGGTGGTCATGGGTCGCCCTGCTCTCGGGATTTCTGATTCTTCGAAGGATATGCGTATGCGGCGACCTGCCCGCGCACGGTGAGCCAAGTCGAAGCGTCAGCTCATGGCTAGAGATTGGATGCCATCAAGGGCACAGCCGTTTGGCTGGCAAAGACGACAGGATAGTGCAAATCTTTCCAGCCTTGAGCGCAGGGTCGAAAGATAGTCGGCAAAAAAAAGCCAGCATCACTGCTGGCTTCCGTGCAGGCTTTTTGCAACGCCTGCCTGCCCCGCGCTTGCCTGTCAGGACGCAAGCCACTTGGCGTATCCAAAATAAAGTGGTAGGCCCAAGAGCAGATTGAAAGGCAGCGTGATGCCCAGCGCCGAGGTAAGGTAGATGCCGGGGTTGGCTTCCGGCAGCGAGGCCCGGCACGCCGCTGGCGCGTCGATGAAGGAGGCGCTGGCGCAGATGGCCCCAAAAACAAAGGCTCCACCCACGCCCAAACCTACCGCATGCCCCAGAGTCACCCCCCCTACGCCGAGCAGCACCGGCATCAAGACGCCGAAACCGGTCATGAACATGCCCACCTGGCGGAACGCCTTGATCTGGCGGGCCGCAGTGATCCCCATTTCTAGCAGGAACAGCATCAGCATGCCGCGGAACAGCCCCTCGTAAAAGGGCGAAATCTGCTGCCACTGCCTGTCCGTGGCGATGTAGCCGATGAGCATGCCGCCGACCAGAAGCAAAATGCCTCGACCACGAATCACGCTCAGAAACAGTTCAGAGAGTTGGACTCCACCGCTTTTGGCGCGCCCCATGGCGACGCGGGCGATGATCAGAGAATAAATGACGCCGAACTCCATGAGCGCCACCATGGCCGCCATGTAGCCCTCTGCAGGGGTACCCATGGCCGCAGCGAAACTCATTGCGGTGAAGAAGGTGGCCGTCGATACCGAACCGTAATGCGCTGCCACGGCCGCTGAGTTGCTGATGTCCATGCGACCCAGGCGGCGCGTGATGATGTAAGCCAGCGTAGGAATGGCAAAAGTCATCAGAACTGTGATGCCAACCAACGGTAACAGCCCCCCCAATTCAGCCTTGGCCAACTCACGTCCACCCGTGATCCCCAACGAGAACAGCAGGTAGATCGACAACAACTTGACGACGGCTTCGGGCAGTTCGAGTTCGCTCTTGACGGCACCGGCAATCGTGCCCAGCAAAAAGGCCAGCACGATGGGTTGAAGAATGTTGGTCAGCAGCAGGTCAAGACTTGGCATGTCGAAGCGTGGTTGGATGACCCGTGAATGGGTCGGAACTTTGAGGTGGCTCGACTTTATGCAAGGCCATTGTTTACGTCCAGTTCATCTTCCAGCACAATATGTTTGATTTAATCAAACAATGGAATGGAATGGCTGAACTGAACTATCACCATCTGCGCTACTTTTGGGCCGTGGCCCACCGCCGCCAACTCACCAAGGCGGCTGAGGCGCTGCATATCTCGCCGTCTGCACTGTCGATACAACTTCGTCAGTTGGAAGATCGCCTAGGCCATGCGCTGTTCGAGCGCAAGAACCGACGCCTGGAGTTGACTGAGGCCGGGCGCATTGCGCTGGAACATGCCGACGCCATCTTCAAAACCGGGCAGGAACTTTTGAGCACGCTGCAAGGCACCCCCTCGCAAGCGCGTCCGGTTTTGCGTGTCGGGGCGGTGGCCACCCTTTCGCGCAACTTCCAGATCGGCTGGCTGCTGCCGCTGCTGCAGGAGCAAAGTCTGGGCATGCGGCTGGTTTCTGGCCAGATGCGTGAGTTGCTGTCGCGACTCGCCAGCCATTCCCTGGATGTCGTGCTGTCCAATGAAGCTGCACCCCGAGACACTGCCGCTGGCTGGATCAGCCGTCGGATCGCGCAGCAGCCGCTGAGCCTGGTCTCTCGTCCACCCCACGGCGGGCGGCGCAAAGCCCGGCCGTTCCAGTTTCCCGATGACCTTGCAGACCAGCCGCTGATCTTGCCCAGCCAGGACAGCGCCGTCCGCCTTGCTTTTGACCTGATCGTGGAAGAAGCCGGGATACGCCCGCAGATACTGGCCGAAGTTGATGACATGGCCATGTTGCGCCTGCTTGCCCGAGAAACGGGCGCTCTGGCCTTGGTGCCGCCTGTGGTCGTGACAGATGAGCTCAAAAGCGGCGTCCTGGTCGAGCGCTGCACGCTCAATCAAATCCAGGAAAATTTTTACGCCATCACGATGCGCAGGCGTTTTGCGCACCCGGCTTTGCGCTCCATGCTGGGTCTTGGGTGACGGGGGTGATGCGGCGCTATACTGAGCTAGGTGCCAGGGTCGTAACCGGGTCGTGATTGCAAGAAAACCATGAAGCAGATCGACATTTTTCCGTGGCATGCGCATTTCGAAACCGGCTTGCCGGTGATCGATGCGCAACACCGGCGGCTCGTTGGCCTGCTTAACCGGCTGGCGACAAAGTCGGCAGGTGCCGCAGGGTCAACCGAGCTAGGGGAGAAGTTTGACGAACTGACCGCCCTGCTGCTCCAGACCCGATACCGGGAGTTCATCCTGCGGCTTGCCATGCGGTTCATGAACCTCCCCCTGGACGGGGTCGATCGGGCCTTCGAGGAAGGTCTGGCCGAAATTGCCCAGTTTTTCGCGGCCGATCGGGCCTATGTGTTCCGCTACGACTGGTCGGCCGGCACCGCCAGCAACACGCACGAATGGTGTGCAACCGGCGTCGAGCCGATGCGCGAGCAACTGCAGCAGTTGCCGCTGGCCCTGGACGACCTGTGTGTCCATGAACACCGGTCTGGGCGGGAGTGGGTGATCCCGGACGTGGCAGCCATGGCGCCTAGTCCCATGAAAAAACTGCTGCAGGCGCAAAGCATCACCAGCCTGCTTACCACCCCCATGCTGGATGGCACCGATTGCATTGGCTTTGTAGGCTTCGATGCACTGCAGACCTGGCACCATTTTGGCGACAGCGAGCGCGACATGCTCAAACGGTTTGCCAGCCTGCTGGTGAGTGTGCAGCAGCGCAAAGCGGTGGCCGATGCGCTGCGCGATAAATCACGCGCCCTGGCGGCCTCGCGCCGTCAGTTGAGCAACATCCTGGATGGCACGCAAGCGGGCGTTTATGTCGCCGACATGCAGACGCACGAGGTGCTGTTCATCAACGAACACAGCCGTCACCTGCTGGGCGACATCGTTGGCAAAACCTGCTGGCAAACCCTACAGACTGGCCAGACAGGCCCGTGCAGCTTCTGCACCAACCCACGGTTGCTCAACGCAGACGGCACCCCCGCGCCACCCCTGATCTGGGAGCACTTCAACGAGCGCGTCCAGCGCTGGTTTCAGCTCCATGACCAGGCCATCGTCTGGGACGATGGACGCTACGTGCGCATGGAAATCGCCTTCGACATCACCGAACGCAAGGCCCTGGAAAAGTCCTTGCGCGACAGCGAGGAGCGTTACCGCCTGCTGTTTGAACAGTCGCGTGACGCCATGATGGTGGTGTCGCCCCCGGACTGGCGTTTTCAGGCGGGCAATCCGGCCATGGTTGAGCTGTTTGGTGCCCGCTCGCTGGACGAACTGCTGAACTTGAGCCCGATCGACCTGTCACCGCCGCTGCAACCCGACGGCAGCCCCTCCGGGCCCAAGGCTTTGGCGCTGCTGAACACCGCGCTCGAGCAGGGCTCCTGGCATGGCGAATGGATGCACCGCCGCCGCGATGGCCGTGACATCCATTGCGCAGTGCTGCTGACCCGTTCGGAAATTGCAGGGCAGGTGGTGATTCAAGGCACCGTCCGGGACATCAGCCTGCAAAAAGCCCAGCAGCACCAACTGGAACGCATGGCCCACTACGACCCGCTGACCAGCCTGCCCAACCGGGTGCTGCTGACCGATCGCTTGCAACAGGCCATGACCCAGGCACAACGGCGCGGCATGATGCTCGCGATTGTCTATATCGATCTGGACGGCTTCAAGGAAGTAAACGACCGCTACGGGCACGATGTCGGTGATCACCTGCTGATCCGGGTAGCCGAGCAAATGCGTCGTTCGCTACGTGAATCTGATACCCTGGCCCGGATCGGTGGCGACGAATTCGTGGCGGCGCTGGTGGACCTGCCCGGCCCCGACAATTGCCAGCCCATGCTGCAACGCCTGCTGGAAGCCTGTAACAACCCCATGCCCGATTTGCCGTTGACCCACCCGGTGAGCGCCAGTCTGGGCGTGACGTTTTTCCCGCAAGCCGAGGCCATCGACCCCGATCAGTTGCTGCGCCAAGCCGATCACGCCATGTACCAAGCCAAACTGGCCGGCAAGAACCGCTACCACCTGTTCGAAGTGATGCACCACATCGCCCTTCGAAGCCATCACAAAAACCTCACCCACATCGAGCAGAGCCTGGTTGATGAGTCCTTTGTGCTGCACTACCAGCCGAAGGTGAACATGCGCACCGGTGCCGTGGTGGGCTTGGAAGCCCTGGTGCGCTGGCAACACCCCAAACAGGGGCTGCTGCTGCCCAAGGCGTTTCTGCCGCTCATCGAAGGGCACCCCATTGAAGTGATGCTGGGCCAATGGGTGATCGATCGGGTCCTGGCACAAATAACCCTCTGGCAGAGCATGGGCTTGGCATTGCCGGTGAGCGTCAACGTCAGCGCACACCAGCTCCAGCATTCCAGCTTCGTACCCATGTTGCAGCAAGCGCTGGCACGGCAACCCGGCGTCTCGCCCAGTCTGCTGGAACTGGAAATTCTTGAGTCCAGTGCGCTGCAGGACCTGGATCGGGTGACCGAGATCATGAACGATTGCCTGGCGCTGGGCCTGAGCTTTGCGCTGGACGACTTCGGCACCGGCTATTCGTCGCTGACTTACCTCAAGCGCCTGCCCGTGCAGACGCTCAAAATCGATCACAGCTTTGTGCGCGACATGCTGGACGACCCCGACGACAGGGCGATTCTGCAAGGGGTGCTCGGCCTGGCCGAGGCCTTTCGGCGCACCCCGATCGCCGAAGGGGTGGAAACCGAGGCGCAGGGTAGCCACCTGCTCAGGCTGGGCTACGATCTGGCCCAGGGTTTTGGCATCGCCCGCCCCATGCCTGCTGACCAAGTCCCGGTGTGGGCTGCCAGTTGGCAGGCTCCACAGGCATGGTTGAAGGCGGGTTGAGCCGCGCGATCGCTCAATGCGGCAGGTAGCGCTCGGACAAGGCCGCAAACACCTGTTGCTGTGGATCGAGGCCGGTCTCCTGCTGCAGAATGTCTGCAACCTGCGGTGCCATCTGGCGGGCCAGCGCCGCATCCAGAAACAGCACCCGCCAGCGCCGGGCCAGCACGTCTTGCACCGTGCAGGCGTATTCGTGGCGGGCGGCAAACCGGACCATGGCCTCGGTCAGGCCCATGCCCAGCTCGACGCTGGCTCCCGGACAGGCCTGCACCTTGGGCCACTCGGTGCCGTACAGATGCGGGCCGGGCGGCTGCGCCAACGAAACTGCCCCCTTGCCTAGCGGGCCGGGCGGGTTTGGCGAGCCGGGCAGGCCCAAGTCGGGGGCCCCGAGCAGCCGGTGCCTGGCCGTGCCTGCACCCGCTCGCTCAGGCAAAAGGCGGTGCGCGGCGCAGGTGCGCAGCACGTCTTCGGCCATGGCCCGGTAGGTGGTCCACTTGCCGCCAGTGACCGTCAGCAGGCCCGACGCATCGACGACGATGGTGTGTTCCCGTGACATGGATTGGGATTGGGATTGGGATTGGGATTGAGACGGGCCGCCGGTGCCGCGTCCGGCTTGGGCCGCCACCAAGGGCCGCAAACCCACCCACTGGCTGCGGATGTCGTGCCGCCGCACCGGGCGCTGCAGCACCCGGCTGGCTTCGGTCAGGATGAAGTCGAGTTCGTGCTCGAACGGCTCGGGGTCACGCGTGACGTCGGGGCGCGGGGTGTCGGTGGTGCCCAGCAACAGCGACCCCAGCCAGGGGACGGCAAAAAGCACCCGCCCATCGGCGGTTTTGGGCACCAGCAGGGCATGATCGCCGGGCAAAAAATCGCGCTCCACCACCAGATGCACGCCCTGACTGGGCGAGACCAGCCGTGCCGGTGCCGGGCCCGATGCGGCTGCCGCGTGCGGCTGGCGCAAGCGATCGACCCAGACGCCGGTGGCATTGACCACCGCGCGGGTGCGCAACCGTGCGGCCTGCCCTTGCAGGCGATCCGTCACCTCCACGGTGAAGCGGGCACCATCGGACGCCGCCGGGGAGGCCGGCTGAATGTGTGTGACCTCGGCATGGTTGGCCAGCACCGCTCCCGCCTGTGCCGCCGTGCGTGCCAGCGCCAGCGCCAGCCGGGCGTCTTCAAACTGGGCGTCCCAGTACAACACCCCACCCTGCAAGCCGGCGGGCTGCACGCCGGGCAGCAACGTCTGCGTCTGTGCCGCATCGAGCCAGCGCGTCGGCCCGAGTCGTGCCCGGCCAGCGAGCAGGTCGTAGGCCTTGAGTCCCAGGCCATAAAACGGCGTCTGCCACCACTGGTAAGACGGCATCACGAACGG
This sequence comes from Tepidimonas sp. UBA997, assembly GCA_002291945.1. Lineage (GTDB taxonomy): Bacteria > Pseudomonadota > Gammaproteobacteria > Burkholderiales > Burkholderiaceae_C > UBA997. Next base: position 28,214 of record DBAZ01000079.1, on the reverse strand, counting down.
CAGGGGCTGCGCCAGATGCGGTGCCAGGTGCAGCACCGTGGTGCGTTCGCGCAGGGCTTCGCGCACCAGTGGCAGATGGCCCTGGGCCAGGTAACGCACCCCTCCGTGCAGCAACTTGGTGGAGCGCGACGACGTGCCGCTGCCAAAATCGTGCGACTCCAGCAGCACCACACTGTGCCCCCGCAGCGTGGCATCCAGCGCCACACCCAAGCCGGTCGCGCCGCCCCCGACCACCACCAGATCGACCAGTGGACTCGTTGCCAACCGGGACCACACCTGTTGACGCTGCATGGTGTGTGCGCTCAGACTTGCGTCGGCAGTTGCATGCGGTCGGTGATCAGCCCATCGAGCCCGAGTTGCAGCAGTCGCTGCGCTTGGGCCACCTCGTTGACGGTGTAGGACAGCATGCGCCAGCCTTGCCGTCGCGCCGTGTCCACCAAGGCTTGGTCGATCAAGCGATGCTGAACCACCAGTCCGACCACCTGGAGTTGCCGCGCCGCGTCTGCCCAGCCAGCCCAGAGGCGGTCCAGCAGCAAGGCACGCGGCAGTTCGGGCGCGGCCTGTTGCGCCGCCTGCAAGGCATGCACCTGGAACGAGGAGAGCAAGGGCTGCACATCCACCTGCGCCCACAAGGCCTGAGCCGCACGGGCCACTGCGGCCCCGGTGGCCGCCTCGTGGCCTGGAACTGGCTTGATCTCCAGATTCATCGAGGCCTGGTGGTCGAGACACCAGTCGGCCAGCGCGTCGAGCCGCAGCAACGGCTCGCCGGCGTAAACGTCCGAGTGCCAGCCGCCTGCGTCCAGCGCCGCCAAGTCGGCCCAGTTGAGCGCCTCAACGCCACCGCGTGCGTTGGTGGTGCGATCCAGCGTGGCGTCATGCAGCAGGTAGGGCACGCCGTCGGCGCTGAGCTTGACGTCGCACTCGAACATGCGAAAACCCGCCGACCAGCCACGTTGAAAAGCCACCAAGGTGTTTTCTGGCGCGTCCTTGCCCGCGCCGCGGTGCCCGATCCAGAGCGGGTAGGGCCAAGGGGAGAGCGTGGGACGGTTCATGAGCGCCGCAGACCGGTGGTGGCATCGAAGGTGTGCATCATATCGGCCAGCGGACGAACGTGCAGGGTCGCTCCCATCTCGGGGGCTGGGTTATCAGCCGACATGCGCAGCGTCAATGCTTCGGCACCCAGACACAGGTGCAGCAGCCGCTCGGCCCCCAGCAGTTCGGTGGAATCGACCACGGTTGCCCAGCCGTCCGGGTCGATCACGAGGTGCTCGGGGCGGATACCCAGCACGGTACCGGGCTGCACACCCGGCACCTGCCGCAACAGATTCATCGGCGGTGCCCCCATGAAGCTGGCGACGAACAGGCTGGCGGGGCGGCGATAGACCTCGTCCGGGGTGGCGAACTGCTCCACCCGGCCACCGTTCATCACCACCATGCGCTGGGCCAGCGTCATGGCCTCGACCTGATCGTGCGTCACAAACAGCGATGTGATGCCCAGATTGCGGTGCAGTTTCTGGATTTCGAGCCGGGTCTGGGCGCGCAGCTTGGCGTCGAGGTTCGACAAGGGTTCGTCGAACAGAAAGACTTGCGGCTGGCGCACGATGGCCCGGCCCATGGCCACCCGCTGGCGTTGCCCGCCCGAGAGCTGGCTCGGGCGGCGCTGCAACAGGGCCGACAGTTCCAGCGTTTGCGCTGCGGCCTGCACGCGCGTGCGCACCTCGGCTTCGGGCAGGCGGCGTATGCGCAGTCCGTAGGCCATGTTGTCGAACACGCTCATGTGGGGGTAGAGCGCATAGTTCTGAAACACCATCGCAATATCGCGCTGGGCCGGCTCCACGCCGTTGACGCTGCGCGCGCCGATGGTGATGTCACCGCCGGTGATGTCTTCCAAGCCCGCCACCATGCGCAGCAGCGTGCTTTTGCCGCAGCCCGAAGGGCCGACCAGCACGATGAACTCGCCATCGTCGATCTGCGCGTCGATGCCGTGGATGACTTGCACCGCCGTCGGGCCGATGCCGTAACGTTTGATGACTTGAGTAAACCCGAGAGCAGCCATGAATGTCCTTGCTTATTTTTCGCTGTCCACCAAGCCGCGCACAAACCATTTCTGCATCAGCACCACGACGAGCGCCGGCGGCAGCAGGGCCAGTAGGGTGGTGGTCATGACGAGATTCCAGTCGGTGGCGGCGTCGCCGGTACCGATCATCTTGACGATGCCCACCACGATGGTGTCGAGGTTCATGTCGGTGATGATCAGCAGGGGCCAGAGGTACTGGTTCCAGCCATAGACAAAAAGAATGACGAACAGCGCCGCAATCTGGATGCGCGTCAGCGGCAGCACCACGTCCCAGAAAAAGCGCAGCGGGCCGGCACCGTCGATCTTGGCGGCCTCCACCAGTTCGTCGGGCAGCGTGAGGAAGAACTGCCGGAACAGCAAGGTGGCCGTGGCCGAGGCGATGAGCGGCAAGGTGAGTCCGGCAAAGGTGTCGATCAAGCCCAAGTCAGTGACGACCTGGTAGGTCGGCAGGATGCGCACCTCCACCGGCAGCATGAGCGTGATGAAGATCAGCCAGAAGCAGAAGGTGCGCCCCGGGAAGCGGAAAAACACCACCGCATAGGCCGAGATGACCGACACCACGATCTTGCCAAAAGCGATCACCAGCGCCATCGCCAGGCTGTTGCCCAGCATGGTCCAGACCGGCGGCGACAAGTGAGAACCCCCCATGCCGTCGATCAGCACCTGGCGGACGTTGGCCCAGCCCTGATCACCGGGGATCAAAGGCATGGGTGCCTGGGCGATGTCCTGCGTCGTCAGGGTCGAGGCCACGAAGGCCACGTACAGCGGAAAAGCCGTGATGGCCAGACCGACCCACAGCACCAGGTGGGCGAAGATGTTGGAACGTTGGGCCGCAGCCGCACTGACCTGTGTCATGAGTAATGCACCCGGCGTTCAACGAAACGGAATTGCACCAGCGTCAGGCCGATCACCAGCACCATCAGCAGCACCGACTGCGCCGCCGAACTGCCAAGGTCGAGCGCCACGATGCCGTCGTAATAGACCTTATAGACCAGTATCTCGGTGGCATTGGCAGGCCCGCCGCCGGTCACGGCATGAATCACCCCGAAGGTGTCAAAGAAGGCATACACCAGCCCGACCACCAGCAGGAAGAAGGTGGTTGGCGAGAGCAGCGGGAAAACGATGGTGCGAAAGCGCCGCCACGGGCTGGCACCGTCGATGGACGCGGCTTCCAGCAGCGATTTCGGGATCGACTGCAAACCGGCCAGGAAGAACAGGAAGTTGTAGGCAATCTGCTTCCAGGCCGACGCCATGATCACCAGCCACATCGCGTCAGAGCCATCGAGCGTGGGATTCCACGGCACCCCGGCGTTGCGCAAGCCGTGCGCCACCACCCCGATGGCCGGGTTGAACATGAACAGCCACAACACGCCCGCGATGGCGGGGGCAATCGCGTAGGGCACCATCAGCGCCGTGGTGTAGGCCCCGCGCCCCTTAATGAGCGCATCCGCCGCAATCGCCAGCCCGAGTGCGGGCACCAAGGCCAGCAGCGTGACCGCCGTGGAAAACACCAGCGTGCGCACGACCGACTCGAAGTAAGCCGGGTCGGTCAGGACGTCGTAAAAATTCTCCAGGCCCACCCAGCGCACCGACAAGCCAAACGGGTCTTGCTGCTGGAAAGCCATGATCACGGCTTGGGCACTGGGCCAGATGAAAAACACCAGCGTCACCGCCAGTTGGGGGGCCAGCAGCATGTAGGGCAGCCAGCGATGCGGAAAAATGACTTTTCTTTGCATAAGACAACCACCCCTCAGCCGAGGGGTGGGATCAGGGGGCCGACCGCAGCGTCGGCCAAGACGGAGGGTTTAGTTGGCTGAACGCTCGAATCCGCGCAGCAAGGCGTTGCCACGGCGCTCGAAGTTGGCCATGGCCTGAGCAGCGGTCTGGCGGCCTTGCAGGGCACGCTCGACTTCTTCGTGATACACGTCACGGATTTCCGTCCAGCGACCGAAGCGGTAGCCGCTGGTGTGCTCACCCTGTGCGCCTTCGAGCAGGGACAGAATGGGCACATCTCGACCGGGGTTTTGTGTGAAGAAGCCTTCGGCCTGCATGGCGCGGAAAGCGCTGTTGGTGGCGGGCAGGAAGCCGGTCGTCTTGGCCCACTCGGTCATCACCCGGTCGGAGCGCAGGAAGTCGAGGAACCTGGCCACACCGCGGAATTCGTGGTCGGTGCGATTCGGCGCATTGAAGACCCACAGCGACGCGCCGCCGATGGTGGTGGCAAACGGTGCCCCTTTCACATCGGGCCAGTGCGGCAGTTGGGCGGTGCCGAACTGGAAGCGGGCGTCGCGGGTAATGGCGCCCAAGCCGCCGGAAGACTGCGTCAGCATGGCGCACTCGCCGCTGATGAACTTGGCCGCCGCATCGTTGGAGCGACCGCCGTAGTCGAAGCGTTTGTCGGCCTGCATGTCCATCAGGGTCTGGACCATGCGCACGTTCATCGGGTTGTTCACGGTCAGGCTGCTGCCCAGACCGCCGCGGCCGTTGTTGAGCGTGCCCATTTGCACGTTGTGGCGGGAATTGAACTGCTCCAGCATGATCCACGCCAGCCAGGTGGTGGTGAAGCCGCAGGCCGCCGCATTGGTGGAACGAATTTTGCTGGCGGCTTCGACCACTTCCGGCCAGGTGCGCGGGGGCCGATCGGGGTTCAGACCGGCACGGCGGAAGGCGTCCTTGTTGTAGAACAGCACGGCGGTCGAGACGTTGAAGGGCATCGACAGCAGGTCCCCGTTGGGCAGGCCGTAGTAGCCGCGGGCTGGGGCCAGGAAGTCGGCCGGGTTGAACGTGATGTTGGCGCGCTTGAACACCTCCGACACCGGCATGATCGCGCCACGGGCGTGGATCATGTCACCCGAGCCGGCATCGAACATCTGCATGATGTGGGGCGGGTTGCCGGCACGGAAAGCGGCCACCGCAGCGGCCCGCTGCTCGGGGTACTGGCCTTTGAACGAGACCACCACGCGGTACTCGTTTTGCGAGCGATTGAAGTCCGCGCCAAAGCGGCTGAGCAATTCGCCAGAGGGTCCGGTCAGACCCATCCACATCTGGATTTCGGTCGGGGCGGGCTGGGCCACGGCCGCGCCAGCGAGCGCCAGCGTACAGGCCATCAGAGTCCGTTTCAGTGACATGGGAATATGCTCCTATTGATGCACGAGGCAACTCAGGGTGTTCACCGCGAACACCGCTGACCGGCAGTCTGGCTGGCCAGCGTGACACCATCATGAAGCTTCCGTGGCAAATCGATGACAGTGCTGCCCGCCGCTCAATACACCTCGGGCACGATCATGCTGGCGGGCACCGGGTGGCGCAGGTAGTCCGGGTGGCGCACCCGGGCTGGTAATTCGACCGTTGGCCGTTCGATTTCGTGGTACGCGAACTGCGACAGCAAGTGGTGCATGCAGTTCAGGCGGGCCTTTTTCTTGTCCACCGCCTGCACCACCCACCACGGCGCTTCAGCAATGTGGGTGCGTTCGAGCATGGTTTCCTTGGCGCGGGTGTAGTCCTCCCAGCGGCGGCGGCTTTCCAAGTCCATGGGACTGAGTTTCCACTGCTTGAGCGGGTCGTGTATGCGCCCCAGAAAGCGCAGATGCTGTTCCTCATCGGTGATCGAGAACCAGTATTTGATCAGCCGGATGCCGGAGCGCACCAGCATGCGTTCGAATTCGGGCACCGAACGAAAGAATTCCTCGACCTCCTCGTCGGTGCAAAAGCCCATGACCTTTTCCACACCGGCGCGGTTGTACCAACTGCGGTCAAACAGCACCACTTCACCGGCGGCGGGCAGGTGCGGCACGAAGCGCTGAAAGTACCACTGGGTGCGTTCACGGTCGTTGGGGGCAGGCAAGGCCACCACCCGGCAGATGCGGGGGTTCAGGCGCTGGGTGATGCGCTTGATCACGCCCCCCTTGCCTGCGGCATCGCGCCCTTCAAACAGGATCACGACTTTTTCGCGCGTATGGGCCACCCAGTCCTGCAGCTTGACGAGTTCGCCCTGCAGTTTGAAGAGTTCGCGAAAGTAAGCGATGCGGTATTGCTTGTCGGCGTCGGTGTCGCCTTGCCCCGGATCGCCGGTGACGCCCGCCGGATGGCGATCCTCGATTTCGAGCTCCAGTTCTTCGTCCAGACTGTCGAGCAGATCGCGCTCCATGCGCCGGAGGATTTCGTCGTGAGGCAAGGTCATGAGTGCAGTCGAAGATCGGGACTGCATCACGATAGGACGCACGCATGACGGTTTGATGACAGTGCAGCACCTATTGAACAACGAACCTGACGGTGATGGTTTGTTGCTGGGCCGTCGTCAGACTGGCCACGACTCTGCTGCCCTTGGTCAGCTTGACGCCCTGCGCCTGGAGCTTGCCAGCGACGACTTCCAGTGCTGCTTGCGATCTTTGCGTGCCGCTGAGGATGGTCAGCCTGCCGCTCATGCCAGTCGGTGCCAGCGGCTTGCCGTGGTCTTCGATGTAGATCGCCACCCCCTCGGGTCGAGCGACCAGCTCGAAGGACAGGTCGTTGGCCATCTGGACGATGCCGCCATGTTTGGCCACCGCGACGCCGTGGGCGAGCGCCGGGCCTGTAGCCAGTGTGGCGAGCGTGGCCAGGGTGATGAGGGCGGCACCCGCGTATTGTTTGAACATGTGATTGCTCCAATCGGTTGGGCAGCGCTTGCACAGGCGGCTGCCCGCAGCCTGTCAGAAGGATTCGATACTCTCGTCGCGCTCGGCCGACTCCGCCAGCAAACGCGCCGTCGGCTCACGGCCGAACAGGCCGTAAAGCACTGGCGTCAGCACGGTGTCGAGCAAGGTCGAGCTGATCAGGCCGCCAAAGATGACCACCGCCACCGGGTGCAGGATTTCCTTGCCCGGCGCATCCGCAGCCAGCAACAGCGGGGTCAGCGCGAACGCCGCCACCAAGGCGGTCATCAGCACCGGGGTCAGCCGTTCCAGCGAGCCGCGCACGATCATTTCCGGCGAGAAACGCTCGCCCTCGAACTTGCACAGGTTGATGTAGTGGCTGATCTTGAGGATACCGTTGCGTGTGGAAATGCCTGCCATCGTGATGAAGCCGACCATCGAAGCCACCGACAACTCGACGCCCGCCAGCCACATGGCGAGCACCGAGCCGATCAGCGCCAGCGGGATGTTGGCCATGATGATGCCCGCCAGCACCGCCGAACGGTAGCGTGAATACAGCACCAGAAAGATCATCGCCAGCGAGACCAGCGAAAGCCCGGCAATCAGCCGGGTCGCCTGCTCCTGGGCCTGGAACTGGCCTTCCAGGCTGATGAAGTAGCCGGTTGGCAAAGGCTGGGCGGCGACGACACCGCGAATCTCGGCGATCACCTGGCTCATGTCGCGGCCATCGGTGTTGGCATAGACGACGATCCGGCGGCGGCCATTTTCGCGGCCGATCTGGTTCGGCCCATCGCTGACTTCCACGCTGGCGAAGGCCGATACCGGCACCCGGCCCGCTGGCGTATCCACCAGCGTCTGCGCCAGCCCCTGCGGTGTGCGCCCTTCGTCGGGCAGACGCAACACCAGTTCGTAGCGGCGCGCGCCGTCAACGATCTCGGCGCCGTGGGCACCGTCGGTCAGTACTTTCAGGATGCGGATCGCCTCGCCCGGTGCCAGGCCCAACTGCGCCGCCTTGCGGTGGTCCAGGCGAACGGTGATGTGCGGAATCAGCACCTGCTTTTCGACGCTCAGGTCAACCAGGCCGGGCACCCCGGCGAGTTGGCCGCGCAAGGTCTCGGCCAGGCCGCGCAGGGTGTCGGTGTCGTCGCCGAACACCTTCAGCGCAATCTGCGCCCGCACCCCGGTGAGCAGGTGGTCGAGGCGGTGGGCAATCGGCTGGCCTATCGCCACCTGCGCCGGCAGCACCGACAGCCGCGCACGGATATCGGCCATGACTGCCTCGCGGCTGCGCTCCGAACGCTTCAGATCGACGTCGATTTCTGCCGAATGCACGCCCTCGGCGTGCTCGTCCAGCTCCGCCCGCCCGGTGCGGCGACCGACCTGCGTCACCTCCGGCACTTCGCGGATCAGCGTCTCGGCCACGCCGCCGATGCGGTTGGCCTCGGCCAGCGAGGTGCCCGGCTGCATGATCAGGCCCAGCACCAGCGAACCTTCGTTGAAGGCCGGCAGAAAGGTGCGCGGCAACAAAGGCAGGGTCGCGGCAGCCGCCAGCACGGCCAGCAAGGCCACCAGGATCAGGCTGCGGGCATGGGCGAAGGACCAATGCAACAACCGCGTGTCCTGGCGCTTGAGCCAGCCGACCAGCGGGCTGTCGCCGTGATCGAGGTTCTTCATCTTGGGCAGCAGGTAGTAGCACATCACCGGCGTCACGGTGATGGCGACCAGCAGCGAAGCCGCAATCGAAACAATGTAGGCGATGCCGAGCGGCTCGAACAAGCGCCCCTCGATGCCCGGCAGGGCGAACAGCGGGATGAAGACGAGGATGACGATCAGGGTGGCATAAACCACGCCGCTGCGGACTTCAACGCTCGCTCGTCGCACCACCTCCAGCAGCGGCAGCGGATGCCCGGCCTGGCGGTTCTGCTTGAGTCGGCGCAGGGTGTTTTCCACATCCACCACCGCGTCATCGACCAGTTCGCCCAAGGCAATCGCCAGGCCACCCAGGGTCATCACGTTGATCGACTGCCCCAGCCACTGGAAAACCAGCGCCGTCAGCGCCAGCGCCAGCGGGATCACCGTCAGCGAGATGACGGTGGTGCGCACCGACAGCAGAAAGGCAAACAGCACGATGGCGACCATGATGGCACCGTCGCGCAGCGCCTCGGCGACGTTGCCGATCGAGGCCTGGATGAAATCCGCCTGGCGGAACAGCACGCGGGGTTCGGCCAGCCCTGCGGGCAGGCCCTGCTTGAGTTCGCTCAGCGCCTGCTCGATTTCGCCGGTCAGTTGGACGGTATCGGCCTGGGGCTGTTTCTGCACGCTGACGATGACCGCGGGCAAGCCGTTATAGCCGGCGTCACCGCGCTTGAGCCCGGCGGCGAAGGAGACGCTGGCCACTTGCTCCAGCAGGATGGGGCGCCCTTCCTTCCAGGCGACAGCAATGCCTGCCAAGTCCTCGACCCGGTTGCTGTGGCCGAGGTGTCGAATCAGGTATTCACGGCTGTTCAGATCGATGAAGCCGCCGCCCGCGTTGCTGGCATAGCCCTGGAGCGCCTGCTCGATCTGGGTCAGCGAGACGTCGAACTGCGCCATGCGGGCCGTGTCTGGCGCGACGCGCAGGGTGCGCACTTCGCCACCGATCGGAATCACCTGCGAAACGCCGGCTATCGACAGCAGCCGCGGGCGCAGCACGAAATCGGCGTATTCCCGCGCCTGCATCGGCGTGGCGGCGGCCTGACTGCCATCACCGGGCACCAGCGGCAGCGCCACCAGCATGACCTCGCCCATGATCGACGAAACCGGGCCCATCACCGGCGTGATGTCGCCCGGCATCTGTTCGCGCACCAGCGCCAGGCGTTCGGCCACCAGTTGCCGGTTGCGGTAAATGTCGGTGCCCCAGTCGAACTCGGCATAGACGATGGACAGCCCGACGCCCGAGGTGGAACGCACGCGGGTCACACCCGGCATGCCATTGAGCGCGGTTTCGAGCGGGGCAGTGACCAGTTGCTCGACTTCCTGCGGGGCCATGCCGCCGGCTTCGGTGAGCACGGTGATCACCGGTTTGTTGAGGTCGGGGAAGACATCGACCGGCGTGCGCCAGGCCGTCAGAGCGCCATACGCCATCAGCAGGGCAGCGACGGCGAGCACGAACAGCCGGTTGTGCAGGCTGTAACGAACGATCCAGTTGAACATGCGTGGCTCCGCTCAACGAATCTGGGCGACCAGGGCGGCACCTTCGGTCACCACCCGGTTGTCGATGCCCAAGCCGTGGGTGATCACCACCCGCTCGGCGTCGAGCGCCCGGAACTGGACCGGTTGCGCCATGAAGCGGTGGGCACCGGATCGGATCCAGACGATGGGCTCGTTGGATGGGTTGCGGACCACCGCCCGGGCGGGCAGCACGATGCCATCGATGGTTGCATCGAGGCGAACCACCAGACTGACCGGCTGGCCCACCGCCAGCGGCAGGCGCTCCTTGCCCCGAACCGAGAAGCGCAATGGCAGACGCCCCTCGCGCAGCGCCGCACCGGCACCGAGTAGCGCCAGTTCGACCGAGGGCGCTTCCTTCAGCGCCGCGCCGACTATGCGCCCGGCCAGCGCCGGGTCGCCGATGCTGGCCTCCACCATCAGCCGCTGCGGGTCGATGATCTGGAACAGCACGTCACGCGGCTCGACCACTTGGCCGATCATCGCATCGGCGTGCGCCACGATGCCGCCAACCGGTGCCCGCAGCGCTTCGCGGGCACCGATGCCAGCGCCGATGCTGCGTTCCTGCTCGACCAGCGCCCGCGCTTCGGCCTGGGCGGCTTCGATGTCCTTGCGCGCCACCGACCCTTCCAGCCCGGCGAGCCGGCTGGCCCGCTGCTCGGCAAGCTGCCGACGGGCGCGCACATCGGCCAGTTGCGCCTGCTGACCGGCAAGCGCGTAGGGGTCGCCCTCGAAGCGTACAAAACCGAGTATTTCCCCGCGCTGCACGGTCTGGCCAATGGCCGCCAGACCCCGCTGGCCCGCTTCCACCCGCCCGCCATGAATGGACTGGACGCGGCCGCTGGCGTTGGGGTCGATCACGACCACCGCTGGCAGTTCCAGCGTGAGCGCCGTCTGGGTTTGCACCGACAGTTCGGTGCGGATGTTCATCCGCCGCTGCGCCGCTTTTGGGATGGTCACGCTGCCGTCGGGCAAGCGGGCCAGGCCAGAGGCGTTGATCGGACGGCCCGGGGCGTCGAGATGCTCACCGTCGGGGCCATGAGCGCCGGGGGCGGCCTGGGCGGTTGCCAGCGCCAGCCAGCACAACAGAGCGGCCAGGCCGTGACGAATCGCTGGGGTGTGGTTCATGGCTGAGCTCCGGTTGGTTGACGCTGTTTTAGGCGGCGCAGCACGACGATCACCAGACCGGCGGCAAGCAGCCCGCCAGCCCCCCAGGCGGCCCATTCCAGCGCGTGGCTGTGCCCGTGATCGTGTCCGTGCCCATCGCCAACGACGGCAGCGCGGGTATCGAGAATGCCGTTGAGCAGGTCGGCGTCGGCAGCGGCCAAAACGGTGAACACCAGCGCATGTTCGCCGGGGACGGCGAGCCGTTCCATCAGCGCCGGGTCGGCCAGCAGATAGTAGCCTTCGGTGGCCTGATAGGCCGCCAGCGCCCTCAGACTGCCCGCTTCGACCTCGACCGAGGCGTTGGCGACCGGCTCGTTGCTGGCGTAGCGATCGACGTAGATACGCAACTGGCCGCCTTGCAGTTCGGCGACCAGCTCGAACAGGTCTGAGTGGGCTTCCAGTCGCGGCAGCATCGGACCGCTGCTGGCAATGGTCGGGGCGTCGAGGTGTTCGCCATCCGGGCCGTGGGCACCGGGTGCCGCCGCCACCGGCAGGGTGACGCTCAGCATCAGGGCCGCCAGGCAGTTGCGCCAGGCGGTGGCTCGCAAGAGGGTTGGTTTCATGGGTGTTGCCCCAGGGATTGAAGTAATCGGGCCCGCGCCAGACCGAGCTCGGCCTGCTGGCGGGCGTGGTAGGTGGCGGCTTCGCCCGCCGCAGCCAGGGCGCGCAGCAGTTCGGGCAGCGCCAGTTCGCCGACGGCAAAGGCGCGTTCAAGCAGCTCGCTGCGCTCACGCAGCAGACGCACCTGCGCCTGGGCCGCCGTGGCCTGGGCTTCGGCGAGGCTCAGCCCCTCGCGGGCCAGGCGCAGGCTGGCTTGGACCTGTTCGCGCTGCCGCAACTCGCGGGTGCGGGCCACGTCGGCTGCGGCTTCGGCACGGGCCAGCAGGGGCTTGTTGCGCTCATCGGCACCCAAGGGCATCCGCACACCGATCACCAGACTGTCGGCGGCGGCGTTGCCGCGGCCACCGACGCTCCGACTCCAGCCCACGCTCAACTCCGGGGCGGCGCTGCGCTGGGTGCGCACGAGGTCGCGCTGGCTGGCGGCGCCGGCCGCTTCCCCGGCGGCCTCCTGCAGCGCCGGATGTTCGGCGACGAGGCCGATCTCGGCGGGCAGGTTTTCCGCCAGCGCCGCTGCGTCTGGCAGGCTGTCGAGGCCGGTCAGGCTGCGCCACTCGAGGGCGGCTTCGCGCACCTGCAGTTCGGCGCTGCCGTGGCGGTTGCGGGCGGCGAGCTCTTCTGCCTGAGCCGCCAGCAGGTCGGTGCGCGGCAGCTCGCCCGCCTCGACGCGGCGGCGAACGTCGGCCGCCAGCCGCTGCAGGCTGGCGGCGGCGGCGGCCATCTGGGCGGCTTGCGCCTGCATGGCGACCAGCCGCCAGCCGCTTTCACGCACTTCACCGGCCAAGCGCCAGCGCGTTGCCCGCTGCAGCGCCCCGGCTTGCGCCAGCCCGTCGGCCGCTGCCTGACTGTAGGCACGGCGCTGCCCCGGCAACCACAAGGGGAAGGTGAGATGGACCTGGTATTCACGCTGGCCAGCGTCACTCTGCCAGCGATCGGTGCGCTGACTCAGGGCGATGGCAGGGGGTTCGGCCCACCAGCGTCCGACACTGTCGGCGGCGGCGCTGGCGGCGCGCTGCTCGCCAACAGCCGCTTGGGCGGCCTCGGCACGCTGCCAGGCGGCATCGACGGCGGCGGCCAGCGTTGGCGGCGGCGTCGCCTGGGCCGGCAGGGCGAGCAGGCCAGCGATGAGCGCCGCGCCGACCCGGGTTGTGATGCGTTTCATGTCTTGCTTTCCATCTCGTCGATGTCCGGGGCTTGGTTCGTCAGCTTGCCCAGACGCCGGCGAAGTATGGCGAGCGCTCGCCGTCAAAGCGCTGACCGGCGGATTACATTTCTGTCAGCTTCTCGGTCGATCACGAAAACGGGCAAAATCCGGCCATCCTTACCTTGAGCAGCCGTGCGGCCCATGAAAATCCTGGTGGTCGAAGATGAAGAGAAAACCGGTGCCTACCTCCGGCAAGGCCTGAGCGAGGCCGGTTTCGTGGTCGATCTGGTCGGTGACGGTTTCGACGGCCTGCACCTGGCCATGAACGAAAACTACGCGCTGATCGTGCTCGACGTCATGCTGCCGGGCATCGATGGCTGGCAGATTCTCCAGGGCATACGCCGGGCCGGCCAGGAAACGCCGGTGCTGTTCCTGACCGCGCTCGATCCGGTCGAAGACCGGGTCAAAGGGCTGGAACTGGGGGCCGACGACTATCTGGTCAAGCCCTTCGCCTTCTCCGAACTGCTGGCGCGCATCCGCACCCTGCTGCGGCGTGGCGCGAAAGTGAAGGAGGCCGAGCAACTGCGCGTTGCCGATCTGGAACTCGACCTGCTGCGCCGCCGGGTCAGCCGCGCCGGGACGCGCATCGACCTGACAGTCAAGGAGTTCGCCCTGCTCGAACTGCTGATGCGCCGCCACGGCGAGGTGCTGCCGCGCTCCTTGATCGCCTCCCAGGTCTGGGACATGAACTTCGACAGCGACACCAACGTCATCGAAGTGGCCATCAAGCGCCTGCGCCAGAAGGTGGACGAGGGCTTCGAACCGAAGCTGATCCAGACCGTGCGCGGCATGGGCTATGTGCTGGAAGTGCCGTCGTGAGTGCGCGCCGGCCGTCGCTCGCCTTCAACCTGATCCTGCTGTTCGCTTTGTCGGCGGCGGCGGTGCTGTTCGCCCTTGGCGTGGTCATCGTCCACACAGTTGAGCACCATTTTGCCAAGCAGGATCGGGAGCTGCTGGCGGGCAAACTGGCATTGACGCGGCACATCGTCGAGAAGGCGACGCACGACCCCGTTGATTTATCCCTGGTCTCTGAGTTGAACAGTGCGCTGACCGGCCACCACGGACTGGTCGTGCATGTGTTGGGCCCGGGCCAGGAGCCGATCTTCCAGAACGAATCGCTGGACTTTCCCCCTGCACTGCTCGAAGGCACGCCACCGCGAGAGGCGACCCCGGTGCTGCTGTGGCAATCGTTCGATGGATTGCCGTGGCGCGGCATTGCCGCCAGCGTGTGGGGCGGTATCGACGGCAAGACGCCATACACCGTGCTGATCGCCACCGATACGTCGCACCACCAAGCCTTCATGACCGAGTTCCGCATCACCTTGTTTGCCTTCGTCGCCGCCGCATCCCTGCTGATGGCCGTGCTTGGCGGGTTCGTCGTCCGCCGCGGTCTGGGGCCGCTGCGAACGATCAGCCAGCAGGCGGCCGAAATCACCGCGCATCGACTGCACATGCGCCTGCCCGTCGAGTCGGTACCGAAGGAGCTGGCCGATCTGGCGGGGACGCTGAACCTGATGCTGTCGCGTCTGGAGGAATCGTTTCAGCGCCTGTCCGATTTTTCGTCCGACCTGGCGCACGAACTGCGCACGCCGGTCAGCAACCTGCTCACGCAGACGCAAGTCACCTTGTCGCGCGCTCGCGCGGTGGAGGAATACCGCGAAATACTCGGCTCCAACATCGAGGAGTTCGAGCGCCTGTCGAAGATGATTGCCGACATGCTGTTTCTGGCCAAGGCCGACAACCAGCAAATCGTCCCGCATCGGGAACAGGTCGATCTGGCCGGCGAGGTCGCCGACCTGCTCGAGTTCTACGCCGTGCTGGCCGAAGAAAAATCGGTTGCACTCACTGCCCACGGTGCGGCCACCGTCACCGGCGACCGGCTGATGCTGCGCCGGGCGATCAGCAACCTGCTATCGAACGCTTTGCGCCACACGCCGGCGCAAGGTCGGGTCGGTGTCGAGGTCGAGCCACGGCCCGATGGCAGCGTTCGCTTGTCGGTGACCAACAGTGGCGACATGATTGCGGCCGAACATCTGCCCCGGCTGTTCGACCGCTTCTACCGTGTCGATGGGTCGCGGCACCGCAGCAGCGAGGGCGCTGGCCTCGGCTTGGCCATCACCCGCTCGATCATTGCGGCGCATGGCGGCACGATCGAGGCCAGCTCGTCGGCAACGGAAACCGTTTTTGCCATCACTCTGCCCATGCTCCTGCCCCTGCTCCTGGCACACCCGAGTGCCTCCAGAACCACGGGGAACACCACCCCTCATTGAGATTCTGTCGCCGAGTTGGTAACGCTACCGCGTGCCCACAGGTCGGGCACACGTCACTTCGCGAATCGCCCAGGTCAACGCCCAACCGATGGCCGTTCCATGACGCCTGGGTGAAGTCAAGCTGTGACTGTCATGCTCTTTTCACACAACTGCCATGCAGCCGACATCCGGTGTTTGAACAATGCGTTCAAAGGAGCAAACCCCATGAGCGATTTGTCCGTCATTGACCCCATCCGCCTGCCCACGTCCGTACAGCCCAGCGCAGCGCAGCCTGCGGCTGCGGCCAGTGGCAGCGCCCGCCAGGAACTCACGGTGATCTGGGCACGGCATCTCGATGAGGTGCGGGAGGCGCAGCGGCTGCGGTTCGAGGTCTTTGCCAACGAAATGGGGGCTAGGCTGCCCACCAAACTGGCCGGACATGACATCGACCTTTTCGATGATTACTGCGAACATCTGCTGGTGCGTGATGCACTGACTCAAACCGTGATCGGCACCTACCGGGTGCTGACGCCAATCCAGGCTCAACGGGTGGGCGGCTTTTACAGCGACACCGAATTCGACCTCACACGACTGCGCTTTCTGCGTGAACACATGGTGGAACTGGGCCGCAGTTGCGTCCACCGTGAACACCGGCATGGCGGCGTCATTCTAGCCTTGTGGAGTGCGCTGGCCGATTTCATGGCCCGCAACCGGCTCGACACCATGATCGGCTGCGCCAGCATCCCGATGCAGCACGAGCATAGCGTAGGCACCCTGCACGGAGGACATGCTGCAGCCAGCATCTGGCGTCAGGTAAGCCAAAAACACCTGGCATCGGTTGAGTTTCACGTGCGCCCCCGCCTGCCCTTGCCGGTGGACCAGTTGGACGACAGCCTGCCCATCGAGCCGCCCGCTCTGATCAAGGGCTATCTGCGCCTGGGTGCCAAAGTGCTCGGCCCACCCGCCTGGGACCCTGACTTCAACGCCGCCGACCTGCCCATGATGATGCGACTGGCCGACTTGCCTGCCCGCTACCGCAAGCACTTCCTGGGGACCTGATGCGCAGCGGTTTTGTCGCCCCTCGCGGCCTGCCGCAATATATGCCGGGCCAAGCGCTCAAGGCCGAAGCCGTGGCGCAAGCCGTCCGGCAGGAAGCCAGCGACGACGACAGCGACGACACCGACGACATCCACCCCCCCTCGGGCCGCCGACTGCGCAGCGTGTTCATTTCCGACCTGCACCTGGGCACGCCGGGGTGCCAGGCCAAGGCGCTGCTGGCTTTTCTGAAAGCCCACCCGAGTGATCGCCTCTACCTGATTGGCGACATCATCGATGGCTGGCAACTGCGCCGCAAGTGGTACTGGCCGCAAAGCCACAACGACGTGATCCAGAAAATCCTGCGCCGGGCCCGCAAGGGCTGCAAGGTGATTTTCGTGCCCGGCAACCACGATGAATTCGCCCGCCATTTTCTGGACCACCAATTCGGCGGCGTCGATGTGGTGGAGGACGCCATCCACACCACGGCCGATGGGCGCAAGTTCTGGATCGTCCACGGCGACCACTTCGATGGCGTGATCCGCTATGCCAAGTGGCTGGCCTACCTGGGCGACAACCTGTACGAGCTGTTGCTGCGGCTGAACACGCATTTCAACTCCTGGCGGGCACGCTTGGGGTTGCCCTACTGGTCTTTGTCGCAATACCTCAAGTACCGTGTCAAGAGCGCACTGAATTACGTGCTGGAGTTCGAAGGGGCGGTAGCGGCCGAAGCCCGCAAGCGCGGGCTCGATGGCGTCATCTGCGGCCATATCCACCAGGCCAAAATGCGCGAAATTGACGGCACGCTCTACTGCAACGACGGCGACTGGGTGGAAAGCCTGACCGGCATCGTGGAACACCCCAATGGCCACCTGGAAATCGTGCACTGGGCGCAGGCGGGCAAGCAGGCCGATGCACCAGCGAGCCAAGCGCAGACGCCAAGCGTGGTCTAGCGCCGAACAAAACACTGGCCATTGGGCCTAATCGCTCGACTCTTGCGCCGCATCAGCGGGCAGCCGGTTGCCAACGGATGAACTGGCCGTTGCGGTCATCGGTCAGCACATATAACAAGCCATCCGGCCCCTGGCGAACATCACGTATGCGTTACTTGAGTGATGCCAGCAAGCGCTCTTGGCTTACCACTTGGCCACCCCGGATCTCCAGCCGCGCCAAGTGTCGATCCCGCAGAGACCCCACCAGCAGGCTACCCCGCCAGGCCGGGCCGTAGTGGTCACTGGTGAGAAAGGCCATGCCCGACGGCGCCATGGTTTGCGACCAGTGGAACCAGGGTTGCTCCATGCCTTCGCGTGCGGTGGCGCCTGCCCCGATGCGGCCGCCGCCATAGTTTTCACCGAAAGTGATGACCGGCCATCCAACAAGCCACCTTGCCCGACCGCATCCACACGCGGTACGCCCAGCAGAGGGGCGCTGACCCTACCCTGCGGACTGACCACACGCATGCGGCCCGGGCGCTCGGTCACGAGATGTGGCCATGATCAATGAACGCCACCGCCCACGGGTTTTCCAGGCCTTGTGCAACCACCTGAGGCTCAACGCTGGTCGCGTGGGCATGCCCCCCAAGGACGCTGGCAGACAAAAACCTTGTCGCCAAGCCCGTCTTGTACCGGTGACTGGCAAGCACGAAGCATTGAATGTACATTGCGGGTATTTCCCGGTACTGATTCATGGTTTTCGCTTCATGATAAGTCATCAGGCTCACCCCCGCCGCTGGGTTTGGACTGGCCCTAACCCTGGTGGGCAGATGGGTGGGCAATCATGAACGAAACCCCCACGTCCATCTTCTTTTTTTGGCCCTTATGAACTTTTTTCAACGCCTGTCGATTGGCACCAAACTGTGGTGCAGCGTCGGCTTCATCGTGTTGGCGATGTCTGCAGTGATTGTCTCCACCGCCGGTCGCTCGGCCCAGGTCACGGCCGAATCGGAAGCCGTTCTGAATGTGATGAGCGCTAAAGTCGAGCTCGCCACCCGGTGGGCAGGACTGGTCGAAACCAACGTCACGCGGGTGCAAGCCCAGATCATCAGCGGCCACCCCGAAATCGATGCGTTGTATCGCGACCTGATTCCTGCGACGGTTCAGTCCATCACTGCAGTGCAAAACAAACTCGAGGCAAAACCACTCAGTCCCGCAGAGCGCGCACTCATGGACCGGATTGCCCAGGAAAGGCGTGTGGTGCTCGATGCCCTTGCCGCCGTTCGGGAACTGAAAAGTGGCGGCGATGTTGAAGGTGCACGTCGTGCCGTTGACGAACGCTTCAATCCCAGCATCCCCCCCTACATCGCGAGTCTGAACGAATTCGCTCAAATGCAAGGGACGCTGCTGCTGCAATCACAGCAGGTGTTCGCAGAACGCCGTCAAGCCAACGTCAGGATGGCCACGCTCTGGGTGGTGTTGCTCATCGTCGGCATCATCGTGGGCGCTTTTTTCCTGATTCGCAGTATTCGTCAGCCCTTGAACGAAGCGGTCTCATTTGCCCAGGCAATTGCCACGGGCAACCTCACCGTCCAACTGACCAGCCGCCGCCAGGACGAATTTGGCACCATGATCCTGGCGCTCAACGACATGCGCTCCAAGCTCGTGCATGTGGTGACCGATGTCCGCAAAGGCACCGACAACATCAGTGTCGCGGCCCATGAAATCGCATCGGGCAACCACGACCTGAGCGCACGCACGGAGCAAACGGCCAGCAACCTGGAAGAAACCGCTGCAAGCATGGAAGAAATCTCGGGCACCATCCGCCAGTCGGCCGATGCGGCCCGCACGGCCAACCAACTGGCCACTACGGCCGGCCTGAGCGCCGAGCATGGCGGCAAGGTGGTTGGTGAAGTCATCCGCACCATGGAGGAGATCAACCAGGCCTCCCGAAAAATCAACGACATCATCGGCGTGATTGACGGCATCGCGTTTCAGACCAACATCCTGGCACTCAATGCGGCGGTGGAAGCGGCCCGCGCTGGCGAGCAAGGCCGAGGTTTTGCCGTGGTTGCCGGTGAAGTGCGCACGCTTGCCCAGCGCAGTGCCCAGGCGGCCCGTGAAATCAAGACCCTCATCGGCAACAGTGTGGATCGGGTGACCGTAGGCTCGGAACAGGTCAACCAAGCCGGCGTGACCATGCGGGAAATCGTCGATAACGTGACGCGAGTGCGCGACATCATCAGCGAGATCGCCGCATCGGCTTCGGAACAGGCCGATGGGGTGACGCAAGTGAACGCCGCCGTGACCCACTTGGACCAGATGACGCAGCAAAATGCGGCGCTGGTCGAGCAGAGCGCAGCCGCTGCCACCAGCATGAGCGAACAGGCCGCCCAACTCGCCGAAGTGGTCAAGGTGTTCCGCCTCGATGCCAGCGACACCGCCCCAAGTGGCATGCGTGATCTGAAGCGCCCGTCGGCGGCCCCCGTCCGCCCGGTGGCAACACGCTCTGCGATCGCCGTGAAACCCAAGAAAGCGGCCACCCCAGCCCCCAAGCCCGCCACAGCCACACAACCCAAGGCCCTGACAGTTCACAAATCGTCCCCGGCAGCCAAACCCGGCGATGAATGGGACACGTTCTAAGCGCCCTCATCTCACAGGAACTCTCGATTAGCACTCAAGTCAATTGAGTGCTAACATCAGGCACGGACTGTAGGTTGATACCGTAGAGAGGATGCCATGAACGCTGTTGCCACCACCCCTTACGCCTTGGCCCCTGCCGCCCCGCAGGGTTGGGGCCGGTTGTCGCTGGTTCTGCCGCCGCTGGGCAATCTGGACGCCTACATTTCGGCGGTTGGTCGCCTGCCGCTGCTCACCCCCGAGGAAGAGCGGGACTACGCCGCCCGTCTGCAAAACCACAACGACCTCGACGCCGCCGGCAAGCTGGTGATGTCGCACTTGCGCCTGGTGGTCTCGGTTTCGCGCCAGTACCTGGGCTATGGCCTGCCGCACGCCGACCTGATCCAGGAGGGCAATGTCGGCCTCATGAAGGCCGTCAAGCGTTTCGACCCCAGCCAAGGGGTGCGGCTGGTCAGCTACGCCATGCACTGGATCAAGGCCGAAATCCACGAATACATCCTGAAAAACTGGCGCATGGTGAAGGTGGCGACCACCAAGGCCCAGCGCAAGCTGTTCTTCAACCTGCGCGGCATGAAGCAGGCCTTCAAGGCCGGCGCGGCAGATGCCGATAGCCACCGCGAGCGCCTGAGCGAGCACGAGATCGACGTGGTGGCGCGGGAGCTCAACGTCAAGCGCGAAGAAGTGCTGGAAATGGAAACCCGGCTTTCGGGCACCGACGTGCTGCTGGATCCCACGCCCGGAGACGACGGCGAGCCAGCCTACGGCCCGATCGCCTACCTGGCCGACGCCCGCCACGAGCCCAGCGCCGTGCTGGAGGCGACCGAACGCGACCTGATGGCGTCCGAAGGCATTGCCCACGCCTTGGGGCAGCTCGACGAGCGCTCGCGCCGCATCGTGGCCGAACGCTGGCTCAAGGTCAATGACGACGGCTCCGGCGGCATGACGCTACACCAACTGGCGGCCCAATATGGCGTCAGCGCCGAGCGCATCCGCCAGATCGAGGTGGCCGCCATGAAAAAGATGCGCAAGGCGCTGGAGGCCTACGCTTGATCAGCCTTCGCGGCGCAGCGCCGGGAATAGAATCACGTCGCGGATGCTGGGGCTGTCGGTAAGCAGCATGATCAGGCGGTCGATACCGATGCCGCAGCCGCCCGCCGGTGGCATGCCGTACTCCAGCGCACGCACATAGTCGGCATCGAAGAACATGGCTTCGTCGTCGCCGTCGTCCTTGCTGGCGACTTGGGCGTGGAAGCGCTCGGCCTGGTCTTCGGCGTCGTTGAGTTCGCTAAAGCCATTGCCCACTTCGCGCCCGGTGATGTAGAGCTCGAAGCGCTCGGTGATGGTGGGGTCGCTGTCGCTGGCGCGCGCGAGCGGCGAAATTTCGGTCGGGTGGTTGCAGATGAAGGTCGGGTTCCAGAGCTTGTCTTCCACCGTTTCTTCGAAATACATCACTTGCAGGCCAGCCAGGCTGCGGCTGCCAAGGCGGTCTTGCACCGGGTCCAGGCCCAGCTTGAGCAACTGCTGCACCAGCCAGTCGCGCTGATCGACGTTGGCACCAGCGCCGGTGTGCTTGAGGATGGCTTCGCGTATCGTCAGACGCTCGAAAGGCGACTCCAGATCGACGTCACGGCCTTGGTAAGTCAGGCGGGCGCTGCCGCAGACGCGCTGCGCCGCGTGGCGGATGAGTTGCTCGGTGAACACCATCAAGTCGAGGTAATTCCAGTAAGCCGCGTAGAACTCCATCATGGTGAACTCGGGGTTGTGGCGCACGCTGATGCCTTCGTTGCGGAAGTTGCGGTTGATCTCGAACACCCGCTCGAACCCGCCCACCAGCAAGCGCTTGAGGTAGAGCTCGGGCGCGATGCGCAGGTACATGTCTTGCTCGAGGGCGTTGTGGTGCGTCACGAAAGGCCGTGCGTTGGCACCGCCCGCAATCGGCTGCAGCATGGGCGTTTCGACCTCGAGAAAGTCGTGCTGCACCATGAATTCGCGCATGCTGGTGACGGCCAGGCTGCGCGCCACGAAGCGCTGGCGGGCCTGCTCGTCGGTCATCAAGTCAATGTAGCGCTGGCGGTACTTGATTTCCTGGTCGGCCACCCCGTGGAACTTGTCGGGCATGGGGCGCAGGCTCTTGGTGACCAGGCGCACCTTGTCGGCATGAATGGTCAGCTCGCCCATCTTGGTCTTGAACAGCACGCCTTCGGCGGCCACGATGTCGCCCAAGTCCCAGTGCTTGAAGGCCTCTAGCAGTGCCGCACCCACGCTCTCGAGGTTGAGGTAAATCTGGATGCGTCCGCCGCTGGGCCCGAAGGAGGAGTCCTGCAAGGTGGCGAAACTGGCCTTGCCCATGACGCGCTTGAGCATCATGCGGCCGGCGACGCTGGCGCGGGCCTTGAGCGGCTCCAGCATCTCTTTGCTCATGCCGTCGTACTCGGCAAACAGGTCGGCAGCCTTGTGCTGCGGCTTGACGTCGTTCGGGAACGCGGGGCCGTGGCCTGCCGCTTGCGCCTCGCGCAGGGCGCGCAGCTTCTCGCGGCGCTCGGCGATGATGTGGTTCTCGTCGGCGTGCGGGGCGTGGTGGGCAGGGGTGGTCATGGGGGTTGAACGGCTAAGTTGGCGTGCGCTGCAGCGCACAAAACCCTTCATTTTAGTTCGCTGTTGCGCTCGCGCAGGGCTTGCAACTTTTCTCCGATGCGGATTTCCAGCCCGCGCGGCACCGGCCGGTAAAACGGCGGCGGCACCAGCCCGTCGGGAAAGTAATGCGCCCCGGCGGCAAAGGCATCGGGTTCGTCGTGGGCGTAGCGGTAGCCCTTGCCGTAGTCGAGTGTCTGCATCAACTCGGTAGGCGCGTTGCGCAGGTGCATGGGCACCGGACGGGTGCCGTCCTGCTTGACGAAGGCACGCATGGCCTTGTAAGCCAGATAGACCGCGTTGCTTTTGGGTGCCACCGCCAGGTACACCACCGCTTCGGCCAGCGCCAGCTCGCCTTCGGGGCTACCCAGCCGCTCATACACCTCGGCGGCGTCCAGCGCCAGCCGCAGGGCACGCGGGTCGGCCAGGCCGATGTCCTCCGAGGCCATGCGCAGCAGCCGCCGCGCCAGGTAACGCGGATCGGCCCCGCCGTCGAGCATGCGCACCAGCCAGTACAGGGCGGCATCCGGGTCCGAGCCGCGCACACTCTTGTGCAGGGCGCTGATGGTGTCGTAGAACTGCTCGCCGCCGTTGTCGTAACGGCGCAGACGCTCGCCCAGCATCTGCAGCAGCCAGTCGTCGCCGATCGCGCTCAAGCCCTGAGCCTGGGCGGTCACGGCCAAGGTTTCCAGCGTGTTGAGCAGGCGGCGGGCATCGCCGTCGGCATAGGCCAACAGGCGCTCGCGGGCGGCAGGATCGAGTGGCGGCACCCCGCCTTGGGCGTGGGCACGATCCATCAGTGCGCCCAGTTCGCCCTCGCTCAGCGGCTGCAGCACATACACCGCCGCGCGCGAGAGCAGCGCCGCATTCACCTCGAAGCTCGGGTTTTCGGTGGTGGCCCCGACGAAGGTGAACAGGCCGCTTTCCACATGCGGCAAAAAGGCGTCTTGCTGGCTTTTGTTGAAGCGGTGTACCTCATCGACAAACACGATGGTCGGCTGCGAGTGCAGGCCACGGCGGGCCAGTTCGGCCTTCTCGACCGCTTCGCGGATGTCTTTCACGCCGCCCAACACGGCGCTGATGGCGATGAACTGGGCATCGAAGGCTTGCGCCATCAGGCGTGCGATGGTGGTTTTGCCCACGCCAGGCGGCCCCCAGAAGAGGCAACTGTGCGGTCGGCCCGATTCAAAGGCGGTTCGCAAGGGCATGCCCTGGCCCAGCAGATGGCGCTGGCCGATGACCTCGGCCAGACTGCGCGGGCGCAGCCTTTCGGCCAGTGGCTGGTGGGGGGTATGCACAGACGGGCAAAAACGATTGCAACCCCAGCATTGTGGCGCAAGCGCCGCCCGCTGCGTTACAGTCTTGCCCAGACCACTCGCCCCTGCGTGCCATGATGACCCCGACCCTCACCCCCACCCCGACCGACCTCGCCGCAACCTTGGCCCCCACTGGCACCTTGCGCGCCTCCATCAACCTGGGCAACCCGATTCTGGCGCAGCGCCACCCGAGCACCGGGGAGCCGGGCGGGGTTTCGGTCGATCTGGCGCAAGCGCTGGCGCAGAGCCTGGGTGTGCCGCTGAGCTGCGTCGTGTTCGAGACGGCGAATCAATCGGTCGAAGCGGTGCGGCAGGAGCAGGCCGACATCGGTTTTTTTGCCATCGACCCGCTGCGCGGCCAAGGGATAGCCTTCAGCGCCCCCTACGTGCTGATCGAGGGCAGCTACCTGGTGCCCCAGGATTCGCCCTTGCAAGCCAACGCCGAAGTCGATCGCCCGGGCGTTCGGGTGGTGGTGGGCCAAGGCAGCGCCTACGACCTGTTCCTGACGCGCACCCTCAAGCAGGCCGAACTGGTGCGCGCCCCTTCTTCACCCGCCGTGGTGCCGGTTTTTCTGCAGCAGGGGCTGGAGGTGGCGGCCGGCGTGAAGCAGCAACTGCAGGCCGACCGGCAACGCCACCCGGGGCTGCGCCTGCTGCCCGGTCGCTTCATGGTGATCCAGCAGGCCATGGGCTTGCCCCAAGGGCGGGGTGAGGCGGCGGCGGTTTTTCTGGCGGCCTTTGTCGAGCAAATGAAAGCCAGCGGTTTCGTGGCCGAGGCGCTGCAACGGCACGGCATACAGGGGGCATCGGTCGCGCCCTGAGTCCACCCTGAGTCGATTTACTGCCGAATCACCTCGGCCCCAGCCGGGGGCTGGAAGCGGAAGTGGCCCGCCGCAAAGCCGGGATCGGTTTGCATGGCCTCGAAGCGGATCACCGAACGCTGGCCCAAGCCGTCCAGAATGTCGAGCACCGCCAGTTGCCCGTGCCGGAAACCGAGCTGGATGGATTGCAACGACCCGTCGCTCTGTCGGGGGGTGGCCACCACCCACAGCAGGCCGTCGGTCGGCGCGCCGTTGCGCAAGGCAAACGCCTGCTGCAGGCCGCGCAGGTCGGGCGACGCCGCTATCAGGGCCGCTGGGGTCTGGGCCAGCACTTCTTGCTGCGCTCGCGCCGTCACCTGATTGAGGTCCGGGTCGTGCAGCCAGAGGGTCTGGCCATCTGCCACGATGGTCTGCTCAAAGGGGTGGGTGTAATGGAAACGGAAACGGTCGGGGCGCTGGAACTCGAACACCCCCCGGCTGCTGCGCACCCGCGGCACCGACTCGCCCTGCCGAGGGGGCGCGGTGACGGTCTGGGTGAAGGCGGCCTTGCCCTGTTGGGTCTGGCGCAAAAAATTTTCCAGCGCCGACAGCCCGTCGGCATGGGCCGCAGGCCAAGCCACCAGGCTCCCCAGGGCAAGCGTCAGCATCAGTGTTCGTCTTTGGATCATGGTTTGGTGTTTCATTCGGTTGGCGCTGGCCCGAGGCGGCCATTTGCGCGTATGCCTAGGGCCGGATACCGCGAGCGCTTTGGGTTCCAGACGCCCCAGATGCGAACGATTTGAGCAGCCGGTCGAAGTCGCTCTCGAACAGACGATCCTGCACGATGCGGTATTTCTCGAATTCGCTTTCGGCATGGGCCTTGGCGATTTCTTCCGACACCTTGCCCGCGTCTTGCAGCACGTCGCGCTCGGTGGCTTCGATGAAGCGGTTCAGGCGAGTCTCCCAATCCTGCATCGTCATCGGGATCTTGCGTTGTGCCATGTCCTCGGCCACATCCAGATCGATGATGCCCGTGGCCCACTTGCGGAACTGCACCGCCCGATCCGCATTGACCTTGTAGCCCACCGCGATGATGGCGGGCAGGCTGTAGTGTTGGGTGTCGTAGTTCTCGCTGTCGGCATAGACGGCCTCCACGCCCCCCTGACCACTGGCGGCGACGAAGGTCAGGTACTCGGCCGCCGAGGAGCGGACGATGGAAGCCTCGGTGGATTTTGGGGTTTGCTTTGCCTTTTTCACGCCTGCACCTGCGGCGCTGCCAGCAGCTTGTGGTTGAAAGATTGTCTGTGTCTAGCCATTGCGTTCTTTCATCATCGCCTGTTCAAACCCCTGATGTGGCTCCTGTTTCGACGGCAGGCCACGGCCACGCCGTCAGTCGCCGCTGCGGCTGGCCACCAGAATGTCGCGCTGGCCATTGGTCGTCAGGGCGCTGACCAGTCCGGCGTTTTCCATGTCTTCGAGCAGTCGGGCGGCCCGGTTGTAGCCGATCTTGAGCTTGCGCTGCACATAGCTGATGCTGGCCTTGCGGTCTTGCAGCACGATGGCCACGGCTTGGTCGTACAGAGGGTC
Source organism: Tepidimonas sp. UBA997 (assembly GCA_002291945.1). GTDB lineage: Bacteria > Pseudomonadota > Gammaproteobacteria > Burkholderiales > Burkholderiaceae_C > UBA997. The sequence continues at coordinate 2,120 of DBAZ01000079.1, read as the reverse complement.
TTTCTCGCCCCCGGCCTCGCCTTCGCCCAACAGGTCGGCGCTGCCGCCTTCGGCGTCGCCCGCGCCGTCGAGCACGCCGTCGATGTAGTCGGGCTCGCCGTATTGCGCCTTCAGGTAGGCCACCACGCGGTGGACTTCGTCGTCGCTCACGAAAGCCCCGTGTACCCGGGTCGGCAAACCGCTACCGCTGGGCATGTAGAGCATGTCGCCCATGCCCAGCAGAGCCTCGGCACCCATCTGGTCCAGTATGGTGCGGCTGTCGATCTTGCTGCTGACCTGAAAGCTGATGCGGGTGGGGATGTTGGCCTTGATGAGGCCGGTGATCACGTCCACGCTGGGGCGCTGGGTGGCCAGAATCAGGTGGACACCGGCGGCGCGCGCCTTCTGCGCCAGCCGGGCAATCAATTCCTCGATTTTCTTGCCCACTACCATCATCAGGTCGGCCAGTTCGTCGATCACCACCACGATGTAGGGCAGCCGCTGCAGCGGCTCGGGTTGTTCGGGCGTCAGGCTAAACGGGTTGCCGATGGACTCACCCCGCGCCGCTGCTTCGTCGATCTTGGCGTTGTAGCCCGCCAGGTTGCGCACACCCAGCTTGCTCATCAGCTTGTAGCGTTTTTCCATCTCGCCCACGCACCAGTTCAGCCCATGCGCGGCCTGCTTCATGTCGGTCACCACCGGTGCCAGCAGGTGCGGAATGCCCTCATAGACGCTGAGTTCGAGCATCTTGGGGTCGATCAGCAGCAGGCGCACGTCCTTGGCGTCGGCCTTGTAGAGCAGCGACAGAATCACCGCATTGATGCCCACCGACTTGCCCG
>DBAZ01000079.1:670-977 GCA_002291945.1 Tepidimonas sp. UBA997 | reverse complement strand
CCACCGACTTGCCCGAGCCGGTCGTCCCGGCCACTAGGCAGTGCGGCATTTTGGCCAGATCGGCCACCACCGGGTGGCCCGCAATGTCCTTGCCCAAGCCCATGGTGAGCAGGCTTTTGGCGTCGGCATAGACTTGCGAGCCTAGGATTTCGCTGAGCTTGATGGTTTGCCGCTTGGCGTTGGGCAACTCCAGCGCCATCAGGTTTTTGCCGGGGATGGTTTCGATCACCCGAATACTGACCAGCGACAGCGAGCGCGCCAGATCCTTGGCCAGATTCACCACCTGCGAACCTTTGACGCCCGTGGC
>DBAZ01000079.1:0-305 GCA_002291945.1 Tepidimonas sp. UBA997 | reverse complement strand
GATCACCGGCCCCGGCTGGGCCGCCACCACCTGCACCTCGACGCCAAAGTCACGCAGCTTTTTCTCGATCAGGCGGCTCGTCATTTCCAGCGTCTCGGGGGCCACGGTGGCCTGCTGCCGTGTGGCCGAATCGAGCAGGTCGATCTGCGGCAGCTTGGTGTCGGCGATGTCCTGAAACAGTGGTTGCTGGCGCTCCTTGGCCACCCGGGTGCTGAAGGGCACTTCGGCCAGCGTCGGCTCGATCTGCAAAGGCTTGCCCTTGGGGGGGCGACTGCGCGGGGGTTGGGGGGGGGCTGCGGATTCTG
>DBAZ01000037.1 GCA_002291945.1 Tepidimonas sp. UBA997 | reverse complement strand
CGCGAGGCGGGCGTGCCGGTGGTGACTGGCGACACCAAGGTGGTGGAGCAGGGCAAAGGCGACGGTGTGTTCATCAGCACCACCGGCGTCGGTGTGCTGGCACCGGGCGTGTCCATCAGCGGTCGCAACGCACGCCCGGGCGACGTGGTGCTGCTGTCGGGCAGCATCGGCGACCACGGCGTGGCCGTGCTCTCGCAGCGCGAGTCGCTGGCTTTCGAGACCACGATCACCAGCGACACCGCTGCCCTGCACACCTTGGTGGCTGCCATGCTCGCCGTCGCGCCGGGTGCGGTGCGCGTGCTGCGCGACCCCACCCGCGGCGGCTTGGCCACCACGCTCAACGAAGTGGCGCGTCAGTCGGGCGTGGGCATGCTGCTGCAGGAAACCGCCATTGCCGTCAAGCCGCAGGTGGACGCCGCTTGCGAGCTGCTGGGTCTGGACCCGCTCTACGTGGCCAACGAAGGCAAGCTGGTCGCGGTGGTCGCGCCCGAGGCGGCCGAGGCGGTGCTGGCCGCCATGCGCACCCACCCGCTGGGGCAGGACGCGGCCCGCATCGGTGAGGTCACCACCGACCCGCACCAGTTCGTGCAGATGGCCACCCGCTTCGGCGGACGCCGTGTGGTGGACTGGCTCAGCGGCGAGCAACTGCCCCGGATATGTTGACCCCCCGCGCCGCCTGCGGCGTCACCCCCCAGGGGGCGGCACTGGCGGCCCGGCAAAGCCGGTTCCGCGGTGCCACTGGATGGGGGCACCTCGCGCGGTCGGCTGCATGAAAACAAGAGACGAGGAGACGTGGCATGTCGAGTCTGGTGTTTCGCAAGACTGAGGGCGGCAAGGCAGAGATCGCGCAGTACCTCGCGGCGCTGGACGGCATCCAGGCCAAGCTCGGCGTCTGCATGGGGCGCAAGCAGGCCGAGCGCGAGGTGGACGCCCTGCGCCGCTGAACACCCCGAAGCCCACGTCATGTCCTTGCGCATCCTGCTGCTCTGCCACAGCTTCAACAGCCTCAGCCAGCGCCTGTACGCCGAGCTGCGCGCCTGCGGCCACCAGCTCAGCGTCGAACTCGACATTGCCGACAGCGTGACCGAGGAAGCGGTGCAGGCGTTCGCGCCCGATCTGGTGCTCGCGCCCTTCCTCAAGCGCCGCATTCCGGCCTCGGTCTGGCAGCGCGTGCCCTGTTTCGTGGTGCATCCCGGCCCGCCGGGCGACCGTGGCCCGAGCGCCCTCGACTGGGCGGTGCGCGACCGTGTGCCGCGCTGGGGCGTGACGGTGCTGCAGGCCGATGGCGCGTTCGACGCCGGCCCGGTCTGGGCCCATGCCTCTTTTGACATGCGCCCGGCCACCAAGGGCAGCCTGTACCGGCGCGAGGTGACGCAGGCCGCGCTGCGGGCCACGCTGGATGCCGTGGTGCGCTATGCAAGCGGTGAGCGCGTAGCCGCTGCAGAACGATACGCCGCCGGGCCGGCCCCTAGCGAATCGGCCTCTGAACCCGGCGCAGACCGGCTTTCCTGGGGCAGCGACCCGCGCAGCGGCGCAGCCGGGGGGCATGGCTGGAAGCCGTTGATGCAACAGGCCGACCGCGCCATCGACTGGTCGAGCGACGACAGCGCCACCGTGATGGCCAAGCTGCGCTGCGCCGACGGCCAGCCCGGCGTGCTCGACGCACTCTGGGGCCAGCCCTGCTACTTAGGCGATGCGCACGAGGCCAGCGCTACCACAATGGCCGAATTCGCTGCCAGTGCGGCGGGCGAACTGCTCGCGGTGCGCGACGGTGCCCTGCTGCGCCGCACCGTCGATGGTGGCGTGTGGATCGGTCAGGCACGGCGGGCCAATTCGCAAGGCACCACACCAAGCACCGCACCAAGTCAAGGGCATTTCAAACAGGTGGCAGCCGAGTTGTTCGCTACCGAAGCGGCGGCGCTGCCGCAGCGCCCCGTGCCGCTGCTGCGGCCCGCCGACGAATGGGCCGAGCTGCGTTACACCGAACACGGCCCCGAGGGTGCGCGTGTGGGCTGCCTGCGTTTCGACTTCTGCAACGGTGCCATGGGCACCGAGCGCTGCCAGCGCCTGCGCACGGCGCTGCTGGAAGTGCGCGAGCGCCCGACCCAGGTGCTGCTGCTGATGGGCGGCGAGGGTTTCTTCAGCAACGGCATCGACCTCAACCGCATCGAGGCCGCCGCGCACCGCCCCGGCGACAGCGCCGCCGACGAATCCTGGCGAAACATCCAGGCCATGGACGACGTGGCGCTGGCGGTGCTGGAGACCACCGACCGCCTGACCGTGAGCGTGCTGCGTGGCAACGCCGGGGCGGGCGGCGTGTTCCTGGCGCTGGCCGCCGACCAGGTCTGGGCGCACGAGGGCGTGGTGCTCAACCCGCACTACAAAAACATGGGCAACCTGTACGGCTCGGAGTACTGGACTTACCTGCTGCCGCGCCGCTTGGGCGAGGCCGGCGCACACGAGCTGATGAGCGCTCGCCTGCCGCTGCGGGCCGCCGACGCCCAGCGCATGGGCCTGATCGACGCCTGCGACCAAGGCCCGCGCGAGGGCTTCGAGGCCCGCGTCATCGAACGTGCGCTGGGGCTGGCGGGCTGCTGCCAGCAGGGCCAACGGGTGGCAGCCAAACAGGCCCGACGTGCTGCCGACGAGGCGCAGCGCCCGCTGGCCCGCTACCGCGAACAGGAACTGGCTCGTATGCACCGCAACTTCTACGGCTTCGACCCCAGCTACCACGTGGCCCGGCACCACTTCGTGCACAAGCTGCCGCACGCCTGGACGCCGCGCCACTTGGCCATACACCGCTGAGCCTGCTGCGGCTCCTTCATGCACACCGCGTGCGCTGACAAGCCGGGAAAACCAGATGTGGATAACTGTCTGCAACCGCTACAATCCTTTGACGTTTTTTAAAAACTATCCACAATCCGCCCGTGCTGGCCTTACCGTTCTTCTGCACCCATGTCCCTGTCGTCCCCCTCCCCCGCCGATCCTGTGGTGGGCGCTTCAGATTTATGGGCCTCCTGCGTGGATCGGCTGGCGCAGGACTTGCCCGAGCAGCAGTTCAACACCTGGATCCGACCACTGTCGGCCAAGGTGGCCGACGACGGCAGCAAGGTGGTGCTGGCAGTGGCCAATCGCTTCAAGATGGACTGGATCCGGGCCCAGTACGCCGGCAAGATCAGCGCCGCTTTGCAGGCCGCTGCCGGGCAGCCCGTGCAACTGGAGTTGGTGCTCGCGGCGCGTGAAGCCCCGGCCAAATCTGCACCTGCAGGCAAACAGCCAGCGCCGCTGCAGGACCCGGTTTTTGCCGAACTGCCCGAGGTGGCCGCAGCCGCCAGCGACAGCGGCAGCGAAGCGCACAAACACCGGCTGAATGCGGCGCTCACCTTTGCCACCCTGGTCGAAGGCACGGCCAACCGCATGGCGCGTGCCGCCGCCATGCACGTCGCTGGCAGCCCGGGGCACCTCTACAACCCCCTGTTCGTCTATGGCGGTGTGGGCTTGGGCAAGACGCACCTGGTACACGCCATCGGCAACCAGTTGCTGGCCGACCAGCCCAGCGCCAAAGTTCTCTACATCCACGCCGAGCAGTTCGTGTCGGATGTGGTCAAGTCCTACCAGCGCAAAACCTTTGATGCCTTCAAGGCACGCTATCACTCGCTGGACTTGCTGATCATCGACGATGTGCAGTTCTTCGCCAACAAGGAACGCACGCAGGAAGAATTCTTCAATGCCTTCGAGGCCCTGCTGGCCAAAAAGAGCCACATCGTCATGACCAGCGACACCTACCCCAAGGGGCTGGCCGACATCCACGAGCGCCTGGTCTCGCGCTTCGACTCGGGCCTGACGGTGGCCATCGAGCCGCCCGAACTGGAAATGCGGGTCGCCATTCTGATCAGCAAGGCCGACGCCGAAGGTGCCGCCATGCCGCAAGACGTGGCCTTCTTCGTGGCCAAGAACGTGCGCTCCAACGTGCGTGAACTCGAAGGCGCCTTGCGCAAGATTCTGGCCTACAGCCGCTTCAACCAAAAGGAAGTCTCGATCCAGTTGGCGCGCGATGCCTTGAAGGACTTGCTGAGCATCCAGAACCGGCAGATCAGCGTCGAGAACATCCAGAAAACCGTGGCCGATTTCTACAAGATCAAGGTCGCGGACATGTATTCCAAAAAGCGGCCCGCCAACATTGCCCGGCCGCGCCAGATCGCCATGTTCCTGGCCAAAGAACTGACCCAGAAAAGTCTGCCCGAAATCGGCGAACTGTTTGGCGGGCGCGACCACACCACGGTGCTGCACGCGGTGCGCAAGATCGCGGCCGAACGCCAGGCCGTGAGCGAGCTCAACCAGCAACTGCACGTGCTCGAACAGACGCTCAAAGGCTGACCGGCAAACCTGCAACAATGTCGCTTGTTGGGCGTGGCCGCTCAAGCCACCGAACCTTCCAGTACCATCCTCAGAAAGCACGCACATGATCGTTTTTCAATCGACCCAGGCCCAGGTACTGGCGGCCCTGCAATCGGTCGCGGGCATCGTGGAGCGCCGCCACACGATGCCGGTGCTGTCCAATGTGCTGCTACGCAAGCTGGGCGCGCAGGTGCAACTCACCACCAGCGACCTCGAAATCCAGATTCGCACCCAAGCCGACCTAGGCGGTGACGACCAAGCCTTCGCCACCACCGTGGGCGCACGCAAGCTGATCGACATCCTCAAAACCCTGCCCGCCGACCAGCGAGTCAGCCTGGAGTCGCAGCAGTCCAAGCTGATCCTCAAGGGCGGCAAGTCCAAGTTCACGCTGCAAACGCTGCCCGCCGAAGACTTTCCGCTGGTGCAGGAGTCGCCCAGTTTCGGCCCGGTGTTCAGCGTACCGCAAAAAACGCTCAAGCACCTGATGAGTCAGGTCAGCTTTGCCATGGCGGTACACGACATCCGCTACTACTTGAACGGCATCCTGTTCGTCGCCGAAGGCAAGAAGCTGAGCCTGGTGGCCACCGACGGCCACCGCTTGGCCTTTGGCAGTGCCGAACTGGATGTGGAAGTGCCCAAGCAAGAAGTCATCCTGCCGCGCAAAACGGTGCTGGAACTGCAGCGCCTGCTCAGCGACAAGGAAGGCGCGATCGACATGCAATTTGCCGCCAACCAGGCCCGCTTCACCTTCGATGGCATCGAATTCGTCAGCAAACTGGTGGAAGGCAAATTCCCCGACTACCACCGCGTCATCCCGCGCAACCACACAAACATCGTGGTGCTGGGCCGCCTGTCGCTGCTGGCCGCGCTGCAGCGTGCCGCCATCATGACCAGCGACAAGTTCAAGGGCGTGCGCCTGAGCCTGGAGCCCGGCGTGCTGCGGCTGGCAGCCCACAACGCGGACCAGGAAGAGGCGGTCGATGAACTCGACATCGAATACGCTGGCGATGTGATCGAAATGGGCTTCAACGTGACCTACTTGATCGACGCCCTGACGAATATGAGTCAGGACATGGTGCGCATGGAACTGTCCGACGGCCATTCGTCGGCGCTGCTCACCATCCCCGACAACGAGCACTTCAAGTACGTGGTGATGCCGATGCGCATCTGAGGCGCTTTCGCATACACACGCTTCCCCCGGCCCGCGAACCTCGCGGGTTTTGGCTTTACAGAATACCGAGTCCCGTCCATGAGCGCAGAACACAACCCCTCCAGCCCCGCGCAGCAGCCCCACGTCACGGTGGCCGCCGACGGCTATGGCGAAGGCGCGATCCAGATCCTAGAGGGCCTGGAGGCGGTCAGGAAGCGCCCAGGCATGTACATTGGCGACACGTCCGACGGCACCGGCCTGCACCACCTGGTGTTCGAGGTGGTTGACAACTCCATCGACGAGGCGCTGGCCGGGTACTGTGACGACATCGTCGTTACCATCCACACCGACAACTCGATCAGCGTGACCGACAACGGCCGCGGCATCCCGACCGGCGTGAAGATGGACGACAAACACGAGCCCAAGCGTTCAGCGGCCGAAATCGCGCTGACCGAACTGCACGCGGGCGGCAAGTTCAACCAGAACAGCTACAAGGTCTCGGGCGGCCTGCACGGCGTGGGGGTGAGCTGCGTGAACGCGCTCTCCAAATGGTTGCGCCTGACGGTGCGGCGCGACGGCAAGGTCCACACGCTGGAGTTCGCCAGGGGGCATGTGCAAAACCGCCTGCTCCAGACGGCGGACGGCTTCGAGGTGTCGCCCATGAAGGTGACGGGCACGACCGAAAAGCGCGGCACCGAAGTGCATTTCCTGCCCGACACCGAGATCTTCACCCAGAACCACGACTTCCACTACGAAATCCTGTCCAAGCGCTTGCGTGAACTGAGCTTTTTGAACAACGGGGTACGCATCCGCCTGAAGGACGAGCGCAGCGGCAAGGAAGACGACTATTCCGGCACCGGGGGCGTCAAAGGGTTCGTGGAATTCATCAACGCCGGCAAGAAGGTGCTGCACCCCACGGTGTTCCATGCAGTGGGCGCTCGCCCGGCCGAAAGCTATGGCGGCATTCCGGGTACCGAAATTGGCGTCGAAGTGGCCATGCAGTGGAACGAGAGCTACAACGAGAACGTGCTCTGCTTCACCAACAACATCCCGCAGCGCGACGGTGGCACCCACCTGACCGGCCTGCGGGCGGCCATGACGCGCGTCATCGGCAAGTACATCGAACAGAACGAACTGGCCAAGAAGGCCAAGGTGGAGGTCAGCGGCGACGACATGCGCGAAGGCCTGTGCTGCGTGTTGTCGGTCAAGGTGCCGGAGCCGAAATTCAGCAGCCAGACCAAGGACAAGCTGGTCAGCTCCGAGGTGCGTGCACCCGTGGAAGACATGGTGGCCAAGGCGCTGACCGAGTACCTGGAGGAGCGCCCGACCGACGCCAAGATTCTGTGCGGCAAGATCGTGGAGGCCGCCCGCGCCCGCGAGGCCGCCCGCAAGGCGCGTGAACTGACGCGCCGCAAGGGCGTGCTCGACGGCATGGGCCTGCCCGGCAAGCTGGCCGACTGCCAGGAAAAAGACCCGGCGCTGTGCGAAATCTACATCGTCGAGGGTGACTCCGCCGGTGGCTCGGCCAAGCAGGGCCGCGACCGCAAGTTCCAGGCCATTTTGCCCCTGCGCGGCAAGATCCTCAACGTGGAAAAGGCCCGCTACGAGAAGCTGCTGACCAGCAACGAAATCCTGACCCTCATCACCGCGCTGGGCACCGGCATCGGCAAGACCAGCGCCGACGAATACAACCCCAAGGCCAAGAGCGGGGCCGACGACTTCAACATCGACAAGCTGCGCTACCACCGCATCATCATCATGACCGACGCGGACGTGGACGGTGCCCACATCCGCACCCTGCTGCTGACCTTCTTCTACCGCCAGATGCCCGATCTGGTCGAGCGCGGGCACATCTACATCGCCCAGCCGCCGCTGTACAAGGTGAAGTCGGGCAAGGAAGAACTCTACCTGAAGGACGCCGCCGCGCTCGACGCTTTCCTGCTGCGCATTGCGCTGAAGGACGCGAAGGTCGCCACCGGCGGCGCGGCCCAGACCGTGCTGGAAGGCGCGACGCTGGCCGAGCTGGCGCGCAAGCACCAGGTGGCCGAGAGCGTGATCGCCCGCCTGAGCAACTTCATGGACGCCGAAGCCCTGCGCGCCGTGGCCGATGGCGTGGCGCTGAACCTGGATGGCATGGATGACGCCGCCGTGAGCGCCGCCGCCCTGCAAACGGCCCTGCGCGAATTGAACACCACGGGCGTGCCCGCCGAAGTGACGGCCGAGTTTGATGTACGCACCGACAAACCCATCCTGCGCATCAGCCGCCGCCACCACGGCAACGTCAAGAGCAGCGTCATCACCCAAGACTTCGTGCACGGTGCCGACTACGCGGCATTGGCCGAAGCCGCCGACACCTTCCGCGGCCTGCTCGGTGCAGGCGCCCTGGTCATGCGCGGCGAAGGCGAACGCCAGAAGGAAGAAAAAGTGGGGGACTTCCGCCAGGCCATGCATTGGCTGATCGGCGAAGCCGAGCGCACCACGGCCCGCCAGCGCTACAAGGGCTTGGGCGAGATGAACCCCGAACAACTCTGGGAAACCACCATGGACCCGGAGGTGCGCCGCCTGCTGCAGGTGCGCATCGAAGACGCCATCGAAGCCGACAAGGTGTTCACCATGCTCATGGGCGACGAGGTGGAGCCGCGGCGCGACTTCATCGAGACCAATGCCTTGCGGGCGGGGAACATCGACGTTTGAGTTTCATGTGTAGGTGAACGCATAAGCATGGCACGACCCCAACGGCCTGACCGGATGATTCACAGCCAGACCGAGGCCACCGTCGCTGCCAACGCCGCCACCGCGAAGAATGACATGGCCATGAAATCCCGTCGGGATTCGCCGTCTTTGCGCGACCCCCAGGCGGCGATTGTCAGGGATAAGGCCAATCCGGCGAGGGCCATGGTGTAGGGCTTCATGAAAACTCCAAGCGTTGCCTCATGATACTCGATAGGCCAAGGACGTGCCTGGCGAGTCAGGCCCAACGCCACCACGGTTTTCCTGGGCGTGAATCCGGTCGCCTCACCAGCGCAAGACCATCGGCCCGAGCCATCGGCCGATGCAGGCGGTCAGCCCCATGCCGACGGTGTACCAGACAGCCACAAAGGTGAGCGAGCCCTCCGGGCAAGCCAGCGCGTAACCCATCGCCCCGAGGGCTCCCGCCAGCCATCCACTGGCCCACCCCGCCTGTTTCGGTTGGGTGGGTGCCAAGCCTCTGACGGCCAGCAAAATACCCGCCAGCGCTGGCAGAGAGAAGGCCATCACGCTCCAGGGGCACTGCCGCCATGTCTCGCCAAGGATGGCATCGAGTCGGGCCTCAGCGGGCGTGAGACTCAACGTCACTGCACCGATCCACAGCACCAGCGCGATCACCCCCACGACCAGCCATCGGGGTAGGGTCAGGTGGGCCATCGGTCGGGCAAGTCGGGCCGTCAGCACCCCTGCCGCGACGGCCAGCAACAGGGCGTAGCCCAGCTTGAACCAGGTCGCAGAGTCTGCCCAACCGGCTACGGGCAAGGGCCCCATCAGCCCCAGGGTCAGGACGCTGCTGCACAGCAGGCCGACGATCACCGCCGGCCACAGCCGCCTGGCCACCACGGCACGCGGAGCAGGGCCGGATTGGCGCGCCAGCATGTCGAGCAATTGTTCGGTTTGCATGTTCATCCTTTCCTCACCAGATCGGCCAGACGCTTGATCCCCCGATGCACCTGAACCTTGAGGGCCGCTTCGGATACGCCCGTTTGCGCCGACGCTTCGGCCACCGACAAACCCTCCAGTTTGGTCAGGGCAATGGCGCGTCGCTGGGCATCGGGCAACGATTGCATCAGCCGTGTCAGATCCCGGGCGGCGTGAGGTTCGCCCTCTTCGGTCGCCAGCGCCGATTCGTCCATGTCGTCCAACTCGTCGTACAGCGCGTCGCGCCGACCCAGGCGGCGCCAGCGGTCAATCAGTTTATGACGAGCCATCGCCGTCATCCACGCCAGCACGGGAAAGTCGGGGTCGTACGTTCCACGCTGCATGTGCACGGCCAGCAGAGTCTCCTGCACCAGATCCTCACTCTCATCCTGCCATGTCGGCATGCGCCGACGGAAATATGCCCGCAAGCGCTTGGCCATCAGGCCCAGGGCTTCGCGATAAGCCCGCTCGTCCCCCGACTGCGCCGCCAGCCACAAGGGCCGCAGGCGCGATTCGAGGTCGGAGAGCGGGCTGTCCCTGTTCATTTCGGGGAAGAGTGGCTGAACGTTACGAGGGAAAAGAAAAAATCGTTGACGTTTTGATGAGCGAGCGGTGTAACCGTTTGCAGGGGGACAGCGAAAAGTGTAAGGGGTGCCGATGATGGACGCTCGCTTTTCTCAACCTGGAAGGACACTCGCATGAACCGCACACAACTGACCCAATCACTGAAATGGACGCTCGCCGCTTCACTCTTGACAGTGAGCGCTTGGGCCTCGGCACTGGAATTAAAGCCATTTTCGGCTGACCAGCTCAGCCAACTGCAACAGCAGGGCCAGCCCGTTGCGGTGCACTTTCATGCCGACTGGTGTTCGGTTTGCGTCGCGCAGTCGCGTTCGCTCAACACCCTCAAGGCCGACCCGGACCTGCGGGGCATGACCGTGCTGGTGGCCAATTACGACCAGGAGCGCGATTTGCGCCGCAGTATGCGGGTGCGATCCCAATCGGTGATGGTGGTGTTCAAGGGCACCCAGGAAGTCGGTCGCCTGGGCGGCCAAAGTGGCGCTCAGGACATCAAGGCGGCTTTGGCCAAGGCGCTGTGACCAGCCCTACCGAGCTCGGGCTGGCCTGGGTAGCCGGCAGCCTGACCACACTGAACCCATGCGTATTCCCCCTGCTGCCTTTGGTGCTGGGGGGTGCCCTGCAAGGGAACCGATGGGCACCAGTGGCCATGGGTGCGGGGATGGTCGCCATGTTCGCGGCATTGGGGCTGCTGGTGGGTGTGGCAGGTGATGCGCTGGGCATCGACCCCGATCTGATCCGGGTGACCGGTGCCTGGCTGCTGATCGGCTTTGGTCTGGTGATGCTGGTGCCGGCCTTGAACGAGCGGTTCACCCGCCTTATGACGCCATTGGCCAGCGGCGCACATTCGGCCACCACCCGCCTGGACAGCGGCTCGCTTGGTGGCGCATTGGCCACCGGTGCTCTGCTGGGCATGGTGTGGAGCCCATGTTCGGGCCCGATGCTGGCCAGCGCCCTGACCATGGTGGCCACCGAAGGTGGCGCCGCACGGGGAACGCTGATCCTCGGCATGTTCGGTTTGGGCGCAGCCAGCGTGCTGGTGGCGGTGGCCTACGCGTCGCGCAGCGGGTTGGGCCGCGTCCGTGGTTGGGTGCTGACGCACATGGACAGCGTGAAGAAGGGCTTTGGCTTCTTTGTGCTTCTGGTCGGCGTCGCGATTTTGAGTGGTGGCGACAAATGGCTGGAAGCCCAACTGGTCAACGTGTTACCTGCCGACTGGATCAGCCTGACGACGCGATTCTGACACCTACCAGGGTCGGCGCCACATCCTTACGCACATGGTGGGCATTCCTCTCATCGTGTTGTCGATAGGTCTGTTGCTGGCACGCCCCAGCCTTGCAGTGGGCGACTGGTCATTGACACCGGCTTGGGTGCTTCATCGGCCATCACTTCGAGGGCCAGTGCGCTAAAGCGAGTCCCAGGCCTTCAGGGCTTCAGCCGCATACATCAGGGAAGGGCCACCGCCCATGTAGACGCAGATAGTCAGCATCTCTTCCAGTTCGGCTCGGGTGGCGCCGAGCTTTTTCAGGGCTTTCACGTGAAAACCGATGCAGCCCGAACACCGCTGACTGATGCCAATGGCCAAGGCGATCAATTCCTTGTGCTTGGCGCTGATGGCCCCTTCGGCCATGGAGGCTTGCGCGAGTTGGGCAAAGCCTTTCATGGCGTCGGGTTGCGACTTCCGCAAGGGCCCGAGAGACGCGTTGATAGCCTCAATGAGGCCAGGGTGGTCGAAAGTACTCATGCAGGCTCCAGATGGTTAAATACAGGTCCCAGTATGCATCGAGACATCGTTCAAGGGTTTGACGCAGGTCATGAAGCGATCAATCCCTTGCAAACGCCGATTGCGCTGCCGTGCGACTCACCCACACACCGCCCATCGGGCACTTTGCCGCCCTGCCTGCTAGGCCCCCACGAGGTAGTGAAACACCTCGCGCAAGAATGCAAGGCCACCGAGCGCGAGCACGGCAAAGTAGAGGGCCGAGACGACGTTGAGCAGATGCCCGAACAGGACGCACAGGCCGTCGCGCTGCAACAGGCCGACGGCAAGAAACAACAAGGCCAGGGCGGGCAGTGTGTTGCTGAACGGAATCAGCCCAAACGGTGCCATGAGCAGGAGCGCTCCGATGATCAGCGCCGCGCTGTTCACGACTTCCATCAGCCCGGCCGAGGCCATCCAGTTCAGCCGATGCGGGCGACTCATGCGTTCCAGTCGGTGCAGCCATTGGCTGCCGACGTTGATGGCTGCGCGTATGCGCTCCGACGGCAAAACCCGATGCTCGATGCGCTTGGGCAGCCAAAAGGTGCGGTCGAGGAGGCGGCAGATACCGATCAGCAAAATCGCGGCACCGAATACGGTGCTGACGCCCGGTATCGACACCGGAACCATGAACACGACAGTCAGGGCGATGACGAGGAGCAGCAACCCATCCTGGCCCACAAGGTCGCGCATCTCGGCCAGCGTCACCCCGCCCGACGGCAAGTTGGCGCTGATGAGGCTTAATTTTTCGCCCAGGGAATCGGTTTCCAATTCCCCCTGCTGTGCCGCGCTCAGATGGATATGGCCCGGCTCGATCGGCTCGTCTTCTGTCTTTTTCATGCATTCATTGCTTGTTCGGTCTGCGATGGAGCCAAGAACTGCTCAACTGACTTCGGGCAGAAGCCCAAAGGACCAATCTTGATGTTGGTGTGACCGCAGCGTTGGGCAACAAGTGCCGCGCAGGGGCTCCAAGTCCAAGTTGGGCATTATCGACCCAGGCTGCCTGAGCGTGCAAACGCCGATCAGTCGCTGGTGGTGAACACAGTCAACACGCCGGTGTAGCCGTAGAGGCGGTGGTGGGCAATCTCGCCACCGGCAAAAAAGCCGACCAGTGGCACATCACCCAGCGCTCGGCGCAGAATCAGCAGCTCGGCGCTAGGGCCACCGAAATGCGGGCCGCCACGGCCGCTGCAACTCACGTACAAGGCACCGGCCATGCGCCGTGCCGGGTGAAAACCGGCTTCGGCATCGGTGGGCAGCCAGGTGGCAGCCAGGTCAGCAGTCAGGCTTTCGGGCTCCAGTTCTTCGCGGATTTCGGCGCCGATGCGCATGAGGTCGGCCTTGGCCGCTTCGCGGTGGCGCTCACAAAACACCAGCCGCCCGCCTTGGGGGGCCACGTCCGCAATGGCCACGCCGCGGCGGCCCGGATCGAGGCCGATCAGGTGACGCACCAGCACGTCTTCACCGATCTGGCCGGGTGGGCGCGGGTTCAGCGCATGGGCCGGTTCGGGGAGCATGAGGCCGACCAGGGTCTGGCGCAGGCGCTCCACCGCCTGCTGCGGCACCTCCAGAGCGAGGCCCAGGTCTTGCACCAGCACGTCGAGGGCCGGGCGGTGGTCCAGTTCCAGCACCAGGTTGTGGTCTGACCGGGTGATCCGGTGCACCGACGAGACCGGGCGCACCCCCTGGGTGACGCGCGAGACGAGCGCGACTTCGGGCCCAAAAGCCACCCCACTGAGGCCACCGCGGAACACGCCGGCTGCGCCTTGCTGGCCACGGCCGGGCACCGCGCCCCGGCTGGAACGGGCAAACTGCACCAGCGGCCCCCGGCTGGAGGCCAAGCCACCAAACACATAATGGCTGTGGGTGCGCTCGGCCAGTTCGGCCACCAGTTCGGCCACATCGGGAGTTTGACCATCGGCATGCACCAGAGCGGTCTGGGCCGTGAAGCCATCGGCCCCCTGGACGGGCGGCAATGGGGCCACGCCACTGAAAACGCGGTACTGGTGGGGGGCCAGGTCGCACAGCATCACGGCCAGCGCAGGTTCATCAAAGTATTCGACCTGGCTGGCGGCAATGCCGACGCCGACGGTACCCGCCCAGTCAGTCACCTCCGGCAGTTCGGCCCCCAGGTGGTCGAGAATCTCTTGGGCTTGCCCGGCGTAGCGGTCGGTGATGTAGAGCAGCCCCAGCGACGGCTGGGCGGCGTAGTCGGGCAAGGCCATCTGGGCGCGCAACTGCGCCAGCACCAGCGCAGCGGCCATGCGCCATTGCGGATGGGTAGCGTGGGCGTGAGGAAAGCGTTTCATCGGGAGCTTGTTCGGGTGCGCGTGCTGGCGCGCGAACGCGCAGACGGCTGCCGGGCCTTAGCGGGCGCGGGCGACGGCGTCTTGGTGGTGGGCTTGACCGGCTTTGGGGCCGGGTTAGGGGCCGCATCAGGAGCCGGGGCAGTGGCCGTCTTTCGAGCCGACTTTTTCGTGACCGACCGGCGCTGGGCGGGGGCTTGATTCGTGCCCGCCACGGGCTGGTCAGCGGTCACGGCCTCGGCACCCGCCTGCACGTTGTGCGCCATCTGTTCCGCCGTGCGGGCTGCATGCTGGGCCATCTCTTGCATCGCCCCGGTCGCGATGGTCTGGAACTGCTGCGTCAGTGCCGACCACCACTGCATGGGATCGACCACAGGCCGAGAGGCCGGATCGGCGTCAGCCGAACGGGCCGCCGAATCGGATCTCGGTGCTGCATGCGGCGACGGATCAGGTGCTGGCGCAGACCCCGGGCCAGAACCCGAATCCGGCCGAATCTTGAACGCTTCAGCCATGTCGTGCAGGCTCACATTCATGCTCTTGAGGGTTGCCAGCGTCATTTTCTGCACCTCCAGCGCCTGAATGGTGGCGGCCAGCGCCTTGGTGTTCTGGTCGAGCCAGAAATGGACGGCCCGCAGGTCCTGAATGCGCTTGTCGAGTTCCTCGACATCCAAGGTGGGGGCCACCCAATGGCTGAGCGCAGGCATACCCGGCACGCTGGACTGACTGCCCGGTGCCGTGCTGCCGGCTGCCTGTCGGGAAAGGTTTTGCAAAAACTCGAAGCCGGGAATGTAGCGGGCAAACAGGCTGGTGTCGGGTTCGGTCATGTCGTCATCTCCTGATCGGGTCTTGACCCATAGCATGCCACAGAGCTTGACGCATATCAAAGCCCGTGGCGCAGCACCCGCTGACAATGGACCAAAGCCCACAAGGAACCCCAGATGAGCGACCCGATTTCAGATACTTTTGCCCAGCAACTTCGGCAGCGCCGTGCCGACCTGATCGCGCAGATTCGTGAGCAGCGCGGCGGCAAGGTGGGCCGCGCACAAACCACCACCGACCCGCACGACGAGCAGAGTGGCGATTGGACCCAACTGAACGTGCAACGGGACGTGGAACTGGCGCTCGGGGAACGCGGAGCGGCGGAGCTGACGGCCATCGACTCTGCCCTGGAACGGGTGGCGTCGGGCGACTACGGCCTGTGTATCGACTGCGGGGTCGAGATTCCCACTGCCCGACTGCATGCCAACCCGATCGCTTTGCGCTGCCTGGGCTGCCAAGACCAGTCCGAGCATGCCCGTGGCCTCCCGGCTCACCCATCCCTGTAAGCCCCGACCCGCTGGGGGTGGTGTACGATCCCCGCATGCATCGTGACACCTCCTCTGCTCCCGTTGGGGGCATACGGCGACGGTCCTGGATCGTGGCGGCGCTGGGCAGCTGGTCGGCCGCCTCAGTCGGCACCGCGCTCGCCAGCCCGCCTGCCGCCTTGCCTTGGCCAACGCGGCTGCAACTGGATTTCGACGTCGTCGGCCAGACACGCGGCCTGACCTACCGCGCCACCAGTCGGCTGGCCTGGTTCAACGATGCGCAGCGCTACCAAGCGCAACTGGAAATGCGCGTCCGCTTGATCGGATCGCGCACCCAGACCTCGACCGGCTTGTGGCGCGACGGCCAACTGATGCCCGAACGGCACATCGATCAGGCCCGCACCGAGCGCCGTTACGAGCTGGACTGGACGCAGCAGCGCTTTCAATTCTGGCGCAAGGGGCAACTGGTGCGTGAAGGCCCGCTGGAAGCTGGCACCCAGGATCGCCTGAGCGTGTTTTTTGCCTTGGCCCTGCAAGCCCGGCAGCGCCTAGGCAAGGGCTCGGCCGATCCACACGACCCTTGGAGCGTGCCGGTCATCAACCAGCAAGGGGCGCAAACCTGGTCGTTTGCCGACCGTGGGCCGCAGCGGCTGGAAACACCGGCGGGCACCTTCGACACCCGCCAGCTCGAACGCCTGCCTGGACCGCACAACGACGACACCGGCATCACCCTCTGGCTGAGCCGCTCCCATGAGTGGCTGCCGGCCCGCATTCGACTGGCTGACCCGAACGGGGACGTGGTGGACCAGCACCTGCGGCTGGCCTCTTGAAGGGCGCTGCAACGCCCTCACATCTGGGGTGGACGCCTGGATACACACTCCCCTTTGGACTTTTCCACCCGGGGCTTCGAAGGTTGTGGCATTTCGAGGACAATTTCACCATGCACATGCTCTACGACTCTGAATCTTTCGCGGTGCTGCACATCTTCGCCCATGCGGCGGATGCGCCGCCTGCCCCTGGCGTGGCAACCACAGGGCCGCAGATGCCGCGCCACGGCTTCGAGATCGTGGACAAACGCTCCGGCAAAGAGGTGTACCTGGACGGCTCGTGGGCCGAACTGTTTCAGCAGCAGATTCATGCCTGGCAGCAAAACACCCCCACCCAGCAAGAGGTGGAGGACACGCTCGAGGGCTACGCCACCCTAGCCCAGACGCCCGTGGCGGTGCATTAACATCAGTCTTCGAGCAGGCTGCGCAGCATCCAGGCCGTCTGTTCGTGCACCGACAAACGCTGCACCAGGAGGTCTGCGGTGGGTTCGTCGCTGGCTTTTTCGACCAGCGGAAACAGGCTGCGTGCGGTGCGGGCCACCGCTTCATGCCCTTGCGCCAGAATGCGCACCATCTCCATCGCCTTGGGCGGCTCTTCAGGGGCGTCCGGCAGAGAGCTCAGCCTGCCATACTGCGCGTAGGAGCCCGGTGCCACATAGCCCAGGGCACGAATGCGCTCGGCAATCGGATCCACCGCGTTCCACAGTTCGGTGTACTGAGCCATAAACATGGCATGCAGGCTATTGAACATCGGCCCGGTCACGTTCCAGTGGAAGTTGTGGGTGGTGAGATAGAGCGTGTAGGTGTCGGCCAGCAGGCGGCTCAGGCCCTGGCTGATCGCAGCGCGGTCCTTGTCGCTGATGCCGATATCCATCTTTAGGCGTGGGGCGACGGTAGGAACGGTTTTTTTGGCCATGACATTACTCCTTCAGCATAAAGCGCCATCTTATCGGCTCGGGCATCCTGCAAGCAAGCGAGGCCCCATGTGCTTGAATCAAGGTTCGCAGGGCACGCAAAACAGGTGACGCCCTGCCCCGGGTATGCTAGGCTTGCACCTATGTTTCTGGACTCATTTTTTGCTGATGCGGATGACGAAATCGCGGGTTGCATCCGCTGCCGCGGCGCACAGCCGCTGGACATGGCCCTCAAGATGGCCTTTCAACCCATTGTGGACGTGCAAGCACGCACGGTTTTTGCCTACGAAGCCTTGGTGCGCGGGGCCAACGGCGAGTCGGCCGGCCAGGTCATCAGCGCTGTCACACCCGATGGGATGTACACCTTTGACCAGACCTGCCGTGTGCTCGCGATTGATACCGCGCAGCGCCTAGGCTTGGACACCTACCTGTCGATCAACTTTTTGCCCAATGCGGTGTATGAGCCAGCCACCTGTATCCGGCTCACCCTCGCCTGCGCCAAAAAGGTCGGTTTCTCGCCTGAAAAGCTGATTTTCGAGCTCACCGAAGGTGAAAAAATCGTCAATCCGACGCATGCCCTGCGCATCATCAAAGATTACCAGCAGCGCGGCTTCCTCACGGCCATCGATGATTTTGGTGCGGGCTACTCCGGCCTGAATCTGCTGGCGGATTTTCAGCCCCACATCGTCAAGCTTGACATGGCTCTGACCCGTGACATTGACCGCGACCCGATCCGGCGTGCGATTGTTGCTGGCGTCATTGGCACCTGCCTTGCGCTGGGTTGCCGGGTCGTGGCTGAAGGCGTGGAAACCGCAAGCGAGCTAGGCACACTCAAAGACATGGGCGTACAACTCTTCCAAGGCTATTGGCTGGCCCGCCCTGCCATCGAGGCGTTGCCCGAACCCGACTGGAGCCGCTGCTGACGCGCTGGTAGCCCGCATGGACTTAAAACCCCTCGTCACCCTGTTGGCCATCGTCAACCCGCTGGCCATCGTGCCGTTCTTCATACATTACACGCAAGGGTTTTCTAAACCGCAGTTGCGGCGTACCGTGCTCACCGCCTCTTTCAGCGTGTTCACGGTGATCGCGATGGCCGCCTTGCTGGGGCTGCAGATTCTGGAGTTTTTCAATATTTCGCTGGCCAGCTTTCAGGTCGGCGGCGGCATGCTGCTGCTGACGGCGGCCATGGCCATGCTCAACGCCCAGCCCGCCGAAGCCAAAACCAACCAGGACGAGCTCGACGACGCCTCGTCGCGCGCCTCCATCGCCGTCGTGCCCCTGACCATACCCTTGCTCACTGGCCCGGCGACCATGTCCACCGTGGTGATCTACGCCGACCAGGCGCAAACCGTCCTGCAACACGCGGCTCTGGTGGGCTTTGGTGCCGTGGTGGCCTTGGCCACGGCGGCCTGTTTCACGCTGGCACAACCGATTGCGCGGGCGCTGGGCAAAACCGGCATCAACGTAATGACGCGTCTGATGGGCCTGATCCTGGCCGCCTTGTCGGTGGAAGTGATGGCCAAGGGCTTGATCCAACTGTTCCCGGCGCTGGGCGCGGCTGGCTGAGCACCCGATCATGCGTACGCTCGGTGCTCTGCGGCCCCCATGACAGGGCCGGTACGCAGCCAGCGCTGACTCAGCCCTTGACCAGGCGCATGACCTCACCCGCATTCAGCGTCCGTGCGCGTTGCTGGATGGCACCGAGATGCTGCTGCTGCAGGTTTTTGGCTGGTCCCAGCAAACCCTGGTAGCTCTGCTTCAATAGCTCGGTGGACATGACCCGACCTCCGGCGTAATAGCGCTTCGCGAGCTGGCCCAGCGCGTAGGTGGTGGCAAAGGAAAAGGCGATGCCGGTGGCCTGGCTGGAGAGGCCGCCCAGCATGCGCCCCCCGGCTTTCCCGATGAGGCCGCCCAGCAGCTTGCGGCCGAATTGCTCCACATACTGCGAAGTCAGGCCCACACCGGCGGCGGCAATGAATTCCCGGATATGCCCCTGATCCAGCGTGACGCCGTGGGCCTTGCCGACCCGATAGACCATCTTGATTTGCAGCGGAATGATGGCCATCGACGCCCAGGATTGCGGGAGCAACTCCAACGCACCGTTCAGGATGGCGTAATTCAGAATCATCTTGTCGAGCGCGGCTCCATCGACCGCAACCCCCACCGAAGGAGCCGACGTGCCTGCGGCGGCCGGTAGCGCCGACGCTACAGAGAGCTCCTCCACGCCTGCATCGGTCTGCTGCACCGAGGAATAGGCCGCAGCAGCCAGCGCGTGCGTCTGGGTCTCGACCGAGTCGGTCAGCGTGTCAGGGCCCAGAGCCAAGTGGGATCGAAGCTGGGAAAGAAAGGCTTTTTCGGCTGTGCTGGTCATGCCATCGGCATCGCACACGGCCACGGCCCATTCGTATGCCAGTTGCCGGTGGCTGGGGTCGGTCAGAGACTGTGCCGCCTGCGCCAGCGACGTTCGCTTGAGCAATGCCTCCTGGACGGCCACGGCCAAATGGGCGGCCCCTGCTTGCTGATCGAGTTGCTGCGCCAGTTCCCGGATGAATTGCCGTTCGCTGTCGGCTTTCTGACCGTCCGCAAGGGCAGCCTGGACCAAAATGCCCAACAGGGCGCGCTGTTCTTCAGGTTTCATGATGGAGGGTTTGTAGTGGACAAGGTGAACGTGAGAGCCTGATGTGCGGTACGAGGTTCAAGCATTCAAGCCGTCAGCTCCGACAAAATCTGGCGGGCTTCATCAATGAACGCTTGCGCTGGCAGCGTCAGCCGCCTTTTCCGGTGCCAGACCAGTTTCCACTGGCGCCTGACCGGAAAGGTGGCCACCGGCAAGATGGCCAATCCTTCCTGGGCCGGGTCGCGACTCAGCGCATGGCGCGACAACACCGCCACCCCCATGCCCGCAGCCACCGCATGTTTCAACGCTTCGTTGCTGCCCAGCGTCATGCGTTCGGCGAGCTGCACGCCCCATTCCTGGAGGTGCTGCTCGGCCGCCAGGCGTGTGCCCGAACCCGCCTCTCGCGTCAGCCAGGGCTCTTCGGCCAATGCAGTGACCGGCACCTTGCGCCGCCGAACCCAGGGATGATCTCGGGGTCCGATGACCACCAGGGGATTGCCCAGACAGTCCAGCGTTTCGAGCTCCAGCGACGGCGGGGGCAGCATCATCACCGCAAGCTCGCAGCGCTCATCCTGCAACCGGTCGATGATGCGATCCCGGTTGTCCACCGACAGATCGACTTCAATGCCGGGGTGGCGCTGGGCAAACCGCTGCAACCAGCGCGCAATGAAGTACTCCGTCGTGGTGACGCCAGCAATGCGCAACACGCCCCGCTCCAGCCCCTGCAAGGCCTGGAGATCGTCTTCGAAATGGCGCCACAAACCAAACATATCGGTCGCGGCTTGCTGCAACCGGCGGCCCGCATCCGTGATGCGGATGCCGCGTCCCGACGGCTCAATGAGGCTCACGCCCATGGAATGCTGCAACTCGCGGATCTGGACCGTCACCGTGGGCTGGGTCAGTTGCAACTCCCGACCCGCCTTGGTGACCGAAGCCAGCCGAGCCACGCTTTCAAACGTGCGCAACTGATTGAACGTGACTTTCGGCAGGCGGAACTTACTCATATTGACAAGTCTATATGATATGCCCTTATAAATGATTTTTGATCAATGGCTTTTTCTTGCATACTTACGCCCACCAACGACTCAAAGGAAAATCAGCTATGTCACAGTCCGTCTCGATCACCGTTGCCAAAGGCGATGGCATCGGCCCCGAAATCATGGAAGCCACCTTGCGGGTGCTGGACGCCGCCGGCGCACGGATCGCTCCCGAGTTCATCGACATCGGTGAGCAACAGTACCTGGCCGGTCACAGTTCCGGCATCGCGCCCGCTTCATGGGAGAGCCTGCGCCGCACCAAGGTCTTCCTCAAGGCCCCCATCACCACCCCACAGGGAGGCGGCTTCAAGAGCCTCAACGTCACCATCCGCAAGACGCTGGGCCTGTACGCCAACGTCCGCCCCTGTGTGAGCTATGCCCCCTTCGTCAAGACGGCGCACCCGATGATGAATCTGGTCATCATCCGGGAAAACGAGGAAGACCTCTATGCCGGCATCGAGCACCGCCAGACCGATCAGGTCTATCAGTGTCTGAAGGTCATCACCCGCCCCGGCTGCGAAAAGATCATCCGCTACGCGTTTGAATACGCACGGGCCAACGGTCGTCGCAAGGTCACTTGCATGACCAAAGACAACATCATGAAGATGACCGACGGCCTGTTCCACAAGGTCTTCGACGAGATCGCGCCGGAATACCCCGAAATCCAGACCGATCACATGATCATCGACATCGGCACCGCCCGCCTGGCGACCAGCCCCGAGACCTTCGACGTGATCGTCACGCTCAACCTGTACGGTGACATCATTTCCGACGTCGCCGCAGAAATCACCGGCTCAGTGGGCCTGGCCCCCAGCGCCAACATTGGCGAGCATGTGGCCATGTTCGAAGCCATTCACGGCAGCGCCCCCGACATTGCCGGCAAAGGCATTGCCAACCCGTCGGGCCTGCTGCTGGCTGCGGTCATGATGCTCGTTCACATCGGTCAAACCGAGGTGGCCGAGCGCATCCACAACGCCTGGCTCAGTGCCATCGAGGACGGCATCCACACCGCCGAACTGCACAGCCAGGTGAGCGTGGGTCGGCCGTTTGGCAGCATGGACTTTGCCGACGCCGTGATCGACCGCCTGGGCAACCTGCCCAGAAAGTTGTCGCCAGTCAGCTACGGCAGCCCGGTGGAAGTGAAAGTGGCTTCGGCCCGCAACGCCGCGCCCACCCACGCACCCGCCGCCGCTGCCAAAACCCTGATGGGCATCGACGTGTTCGTGGATTCGGCCAACACCCTGCCCGACGACCTCGCCGCCAAGCTGCAAGCCAGTACCCCGGCGGGCCTGGAACTGCAAGTGATCACCAACCGGGGCGTCAAGGTCTGGCCGGGCGGTTTTCCGGAAACCTTCTGCACCGACCACTGGCGCTGCCGCTTCATGTCGCTCAACGGTGCGCCGCTGGCGCACAGCGCCATCGTGGCCCTGCTGGGTGCCTTGGCCAGCAACGGGGTGGACTTCATCAAGACCGAGCACCTGTGCAACTTTGACGGTGTTCGCGGCTACTCACTCGCGCAAGGGCAGTAAATCATGAAGATTCTGATTTGGAGCTTGTTTGGTGTGCTGATGCTGGTCTGGATCGGCGTGGCCTGGGTCTCGGCTGAGCTGGCGGGCTGGCTGGTTCAAGCAGCCGGTTCAGCACCCGCCGGACAAGTGGCGCAGGATGTGGGTCAATGGCCGGTGCCGGAATGGGTGGCTTTCTGGGTGTCGCCCGAGTTGATTCAGGCCCTCCAGGCGACCTGGATCGGGGCGGTGGAGTGGATCATCCCTTGGCTGCCCTCAGCCGACAGCCTGACCAGCGTGATCAACGTGCTGGTCTGGGGCGTCTGGGCGCTTGGTGCACTGGTTTTGCTGGTGCTTGCCGGGCTGGCGCACTGGCTGGTGAGTCAGGGCAGCCGCCGATTTAAATCGACACGCCCCTGACTCGGGAGAGCTTACGGGGTATGCCATGGGGGTTCGAGCCGATAGCCCAACCCCCGGACGGTGCGTATCAGCACCCGGGGCTGGCCATCGTCGATCTTACCGCGCAAGCGCCGGATATAGACATCCACCACATTGGTCAGCGGGTCCTCGCTCTGCCCCCATACGCTGGCCAGGATGCGCTCCCGGCTGAACAGACGGCCGGGAGCACTCATCAACAACTCCAGCAAGGCGAGTTCGCGAGCCGTCAGGCTCAAGGGCTCGCTGCCTCGAAACGCCTGCATGCGCTGCAGATCCAGTGTCAGGTCAGCCACCTGCAGCATCTGACCGCGCTGAGTCTGTAGGTCACGCCCACGCCGGGCCAGCGCCTCTAGCCGGGCCAGCAACTCCTCAAACTCGAAGGGTTTGCACAGATAATCGTCGGCACCCATGCGCAAGCCAGCCACGCGGTCGCTGGTCGAACCCAGCGCCGTCAGCATCAGAATGGGCAACTGCACACCCTGCGCCCGCAAGGCCTGACATATCTCCATTCCATTGATCCCAGGCAGCATAAGGTCCAGCACCACCAGCGCACGTTCGCCGTCGCGGCGTTCAGTGCGGTGCGCCTCCAGCGCAAGGGCGAGTCCTTCCGGCCCCGTTGCGGCCGCCTGCACCAAATAGCCTTCAGCGCGCAAACCCCGGCGCAGAAAATCGGCGATGCGCACGTCGTCTTCGATCAACACCAGATTCATGAGCGACTCGATGCAGGCGATCCTGGAGATCGGGGGGGGTCATCGAGGCTCCAGGCCTCAGCCTGAGTCGGTGAGATCAAGGGCAGGCGCAGCGTGACGCAGGTACCTCCGGGGTTGATCGGATCGGTGGGACTGGCGATGTGCAGTTGGGCACCATGTGCCTGGGCCAGACGCCAGGCGATACCCAGCCCCAAGCCGCTGCCCGACGCTCGGTGACCGCGTGCCAAGGCACCTCGGAAGTGGCGTTCGAACACATGCGGCAACTCGGAAGCAGGAATCCCGATGCCCTGGTCGTGAACTTGCAATGCCAGAAAGGGGCCTCCTTCCGAGTCCTCCTCGCAACCACTCAGCCAGACCCGGCCACCCGGCTTCGAATAGCGAACGGCGTTGTCCAGCAACAGGGTGACCAGTTGCGTCAGACGAACCCCATCACCCAAGACCATGCACTGACCAGGCACGAGCGGGTTATCACCCAGCGTCACAGCGTGACTTTCGGCGAGTGCCGACACCCCCACCAGCGCGTACTGAAGCGATTCGTGCAGGTCCACCGGCTGGCGCACCACCGTCAAGCCGTCCATGTCACTGCGCGCCATCAGCAGCAAATCGTCGATGGCCGTGGCCAGTTGGCGCGAAACCTCCACGATCCGCTGCAGGGCTTCGCGGTATTCCGCAGCGGGGCGATCTTTGCCGCGAAGGGTGACTTCGGCCTCCCCCCGGATGGCCGTGGTCGGTGTCCGCAATTCGTGGCTGATGTCGGCGAGCAACTGGCGGCGGCGTTCGTCGGTGCGTTGCAGCGACTCATTGGCCTGACGCAGTGCGTCAGTCCGGGCCCGGACTTGCGCCTCCAGAAGCTGCCGAAGCTGTGTTTCCTGTTGCCGATGGTGCTGGAGGTCTTGGGCCATCGCGTTCATGCTTTGCGCCACGACGGCAAACTCATGCGTCCCTTCCATCGGAATACGGTGCTGTAACTGGCCTTGCCGCAAGGCTTCTGCGCCCACGACCAGCGCATCGATCGGTTGACGCAGCGCACGATGGACGTAGAGGGCAGCAGCCAGGGCAAACCCCAACAGCAGCAGCGAAATGCCCAGCCACAATGTGCGCATGAACCGCAGCGACTCGTCTGCGGCTTGCCGCTCCCGCTCCATGGCCATACGCTCGCGCTCGATGCTCTCGCTGATGAGCTGACGCAGGTCACGACCTTTGGATTGCTCAAACCATTCGTCCAGAGTGTCCCAGGCTTCGGTGGCGCGTGCATCAGCAGGCTGGGCAGAGAGGGACTGGAGAGTGGCACCCAGAGCCTGAACGCTGTCGTTGAGGACTTCAATCGCGTCGCGGCGGGCCACATGCTCAGGGGCAACCCCAGCGGACCGCTGGCGACTGGCCGACTCTTCTGCCAGCGCCGACAGTTCGGTCAGTGTGCGCACCATGCGCTGGTGCAAGGCATCGCGTTCGGTCGGGTCGCCACCGGCACCCATCAGGTACTGGGTGGTCCAGGCACGCAGCCGCTGTTTGGTGGCTGACAAAGTGACAAAACTCTGGTGCAAATCGCTGGCAATCCGCCCGTCCATCACCTTGCGTTCCGCCTGCAGCAGGGCCATCACCGCTGCAGCCCCTTGCAGCGCGATCGTGACCGCGAGACACAGCAGGATCCAGCTTAGTTGACGTCGGAACATGCGCTATTTTCGCGGTCTTTTCGGGTCGGCTTCGTTTTGTCATGTTCTGTTCATGAATCGCTCACGCACGGTTCATGGAGGGTTCAAGGTCTGTTCAGCCGATGCTGGCCCAATGCAGTCATCGACCTGATCGATACCCACTTCATCGTTCATTCATCCACCAGGAGATCACCGCCATGAAACGTTTTGTACTCACCGCCGCCGCTACCGCCCTGCTTGCCGCCACCGGTGCCGCCCATGCGCACGGTCAAGCAGCCGCTACCGGGCAAGCCATCACTGAAGCCCAGGTGATTGCGGCCCAGCAAGCCTGGTGCAATGCGCTGGTGAGCATCAGCCAGGCCCACACCCAGCGCGGCCCAGCAGCCGCCAGGGCACTGGCTGAACAAGTGATCGACAGCGCTTACGCCTACCAGATGGGCCCGGTGCTGTTCAAGCCCACCCTGACCGTAGCCCCGCAGACTTTCCGCACCACCCGCGCGGGTGCACTGGCCTACTTTGTCGGTGGCGACAGCAACTTCCCGAGGGACGACGGCTTTGCCCTGAAAGGCTGGACCGCCTGCAATGCGCAAAAAGCGGCCGTATTCATCGCTGGCCATGCCGCCTCCTGGATGGGCAACATCATGCTGACGGGGGCCAATGGCCAAGTCACCACAGTGGACAAGACCTGGAAGTTCGTGCGCGACAGCAATGGCCGCCTTCGCATCGCTGTCCACCACTCTTCCCTGCCCTTCAGAGCGAGCTGAGGCCCCCTAGGCCCAGCGCCACCCGGGCCTAAGACCCGCCCATGACGAGCCGATTGCGGCCCTGCTGTTTGGCCACATACAGCGCCGCATCGGCCAGGGCGATCAGGGTCGCACCGACCGACTTTTCATCGCTTGCCCCAGGCACGACGCTGACCCCGCCCACACTCAGGGTGACCACTGGTGCCGCGTCAGAGTGCTCGTGCGGCAAGGCCAAGGCACGGACAGCCTCCAGAATGCGTTGAGCCGTGTGCTGAGTGCCTTCACGGTCGGTGTTGGGCAGCAGGGCAATCAGTTCCTCGCCGCCGTAGCGGGCCAGAAAGTCGGTGCGGCGCAGCAAGGTCGCGCCGACAGCCTGCGCCACGGCCTGCAGGCAGGCATCGCCCGCTTGGTGGCCGTAGCGGTCGTTGTAGCGCTTGAAATAATCCACATCCATCATCAGCAGGCCCAGGGGCTGCTTCGATCGGCGCGCACGAAACACCTCTTCCAGCAGGCGCTCATCGAAATACCCCCGGTTGTTGATGCCGAGCAAGCCATCGGTTCGGGCGAAGGCGCGCAGTTGCTCGTTGGCGTGTTCCAGCGCCAGCGTGCGTTCGGCCACGCGGGCTTCCAGCGTCAGGTTGGCGTGTACCAGATCCGCGTTCTGGCAGGACATGACGTGGTACAAGTGGCCCACCATCTTGAGCAAGGCCTGAATGCCTTGGTCCGGGTGCTGGACTTCGTCAACAAAGGCCTGCTGTGGGGTTTTCCCCCGGCGGACAGCCCGAATCTGCCGGGCCATGGACTGGTCGATGCCCAAAATGTGCAACCCCAGCCAGGAGGTCAGGAAACCCATCAGGGTTTCGTCCGGCTGACTCAAGGTGGCCCGCAGTGACCACATGGTGCGCACCTGCTCCACGAACTGCGCGTGCAGTTGCCGATGGGCCTGCTGGTGCCGCTCGTCGAGCCCGACGTCGCGCATCAGCGCCTCTTCGTCGGCGAAGTGCTGGCCGGCGTAGGCCAGCAGCCGTTGCAAGCTGTCTTCGAGCTCGTCGGCGGTGGTGGCCGCGCCCCGGAACAGCGACTGGTTGAGCTCGTTGAACAAGGCCACCAGGCCGTGGTGTTGCTCATCCACCGCATCGAGGTGGGTGTCGAACGCTGCATCCCAGACGAAGGCCTGCATGGCTCATGCTCCTAATGGTTCGTGGAATCCGCATAGCGTTGCCAGATTTCCAGAATCTGTGGCCATTGTTCCATGAAAACATCCACCACAGCGGGGTCGAAATGCTGGCCGCGCTGCTGGACGATCCACTCGACTGCAGCTTCCAGCGTCCAGGCTTTCTTGTAGGGGCGCTGTGCGGTGAGGGCGTCAAAAACGTCGGCAAGGGCAGCAATCCGCCCGGCCAGCGGGATGGCTGGCCCGGCCAAGCCGTTCGGGTAGCCACTGCCGTCCCATTTTTCGTGGTGCGTCAGGGCAATGTCGCGTGCCATGCGCATCAGCTCGGAATCGTCGCCCTCCAGCAAGCGGGCACCTTTGCTGGGGTGGGTTTTCATGACGGCCCATTCGTCCGCATCGAGCTTGCCCGGCTTGAGCAGTATCGCGTCGGGTATGCCGATCTTGCCAATGTCGTGCATGGGGCTGGCGTTGAGCATGAGCTCGCACTCGGCCTCGCTCCAGTCCAGGGCCCGCGCCAGCAGCGCACAAACGTGGCTCATGCGCAGGATGTGGTTGCCGGTTTCCTCGTCACGGTATTCGGCGGCCATGCCCAGACGCCGGATCACCTCCAGCCGGGTGCGGCGCAGTTCTTCGGTCTGGGTGCGCACGAGGGCGTCTAGGGTATGCGCTTGGTCGGTTAGCAGGCGGTGGGCCCCATGGACGTCGAGCAGGTTGCGCACCCGCATCAGCAGCTCAGTGCGGTCGAAGGGTTTGGTCAGGTAGTCGCGGGCACCGGCACCCAAGGCCTTGAACAGATGTTCCTTGCCTTGCAGGGCAGTCAGGATCACGATCGGTGGCAGCAAGGGGTCGCCCAGCGCCTGGAGCTGCGCCATGACCTCATAGCCGTCGAGGTGCGGCATGTTCAGGTCGAGCAAGATGAGGTCGGGCTGCATGTCGCGGTACAGGCTGACCACCCGCCGCGAGTCTTCCACCAGCACCAGGTGTTCGTAGCCCTGCGGGCGCAGCATCTTGTCGAGCAGCTTGAGATTCACCAGTTCGTCGTCCACGGCCATGATGCACTCGCGCCGCCGTGCTTGGTGCGAAATCATGCTCCCTCCTCCTTGGCCAAACCCAAAAAAGTGTCCAATACGGCCAGAAAACGGCCCACGTCCAGCGGCTTGGTCAGGTAGTCGGTAAAACCGGCGGCCAAACCACGCTCGATGTCTTGCGGCAAGGCGTTGGCACTCAATGCCACTACCGGCACCCGGCGCAGGGCGGGCAACTGCCGCAGCACCGCCAGCACCTGGTAGCCGTCCATCGTCGGCAACCCGATGTCCAGCAGCACGAGGTCGGGCTGGCAGGCCAGCGCCAGCTCGATCCCCCGGCTGGCTTGCTGCGCGGTGAACAGCTCGACTTGCGGACGCTGCCCCATGATCTGCACCATGAGCTGGATGTTGGCCGGGTTGTCTTCGATGTACAGCACGGTGTAGCCGGGCGTCTGCACGGCAGGCTGGCCTGCGCCTGCGGCAAGTTCGGCCTCGGGTCGCCGGGCTGGCAGGGCCGCTTGGGCCGCTTGAGGCGCTTGGGCAGCTTGGGCAGCTTGCGCCGCCGCGTCGTCAGCCGAGGCCGCGTGCGCCACGCTACCCGACGCGGCCTGCTGCAAGGGCAGCTCGACCCAGAACGCGCTGCCCACCCCCACCTGGCTGTCGGCCCCGATCCGGCCACCCATGAGCTCGACCAAGCGCCGCGTGATGGTCAGCCCGATGCCGGTGCCTTCGATCGCTGGGTCGTCGGCATGCAGGCGCTGGAAAGGCTCAAACAACAGCCCCAGTTGGTGCGATGGAATGCCCAGCCCGGTGTCTTGCACCGTCAGGCGCAACATGCCGGGGGCCCCAGCCTGGGCCTGCAGCAGCACCGCGCCCTGCTCGCGGTTGTACTTGATGGCGTTGGACAGCAGGTTGAGCAGCACCTGCTTGAGCCGGATGCGGTCGGCGTGTACGCGCCAACCCGACAGGTCGGCACACTGTACAGCAATGCCGCGTGACGCCGCCATCGGCTGCATCAGCGACAGGCTGTTTTGCACCACCTCCTGCAGCTCGGTGTCCTCGATCGAGAGCTCGATGCGGCCGGCCTCGACCTTGGCCAAGTCCAGCACCTCGTTGATCAACCGCAACAGGTGGTGGCCGGCCTTCATGATTTCCTGCACGTTGTCGCGCTGTTCGGCGGGCAGGCTGGCGTCGAGTTCCATCAGTTGCCCAAAGCCCAGGATGGCGTTGAGCGGTGTGCGCAGCTCATGGCTCATGCGCGACAGGAATTCGCTTTTGGCCCGGTTGGCACGTTCGGCCTCCTCGCGCGCGGCCACCAGCGCGAATTCGGCGCGTTTGCGGTCGTCGATGTCCTGCACCATGCCGAACATTTTTAACGCCCGACCCTGCTCGTCGCGCTGCACCCCGCCGCGCTCCAGCAGCCAGCGCACGGTGCCGTCGGGCCAGACCACCCGATGCTCGATCTGGTAAGGCACGTCGCGCTCGACACAGGCATTGACTGCATCGACCACGGCCTGGCGGTCTTGCGGGTGCACGGCGGCAAGGAAGTTGTCGTACGTGGTTTCGAGGTCGCCTTGCGGGTGGCCAAACAGGGGGGCGATGCGCTCGGTCCAGAACAGCTCGTGGGTTTGCGTATTCCATTCCCAAGTGCCGATGTTGGCGTACAACTGGCCGCGCCGCAAGCGCTCCTTGGCCGCTGCGGTGGCGTCTTGCTGCGCCCACTGGGCAGCCCGGCGCAGCAGGGCGCTGTCGATCAGGTCGGCCAGCAGGCTCAGCAGTTTGGGGGCGCGGGCGTCCCACTCACGCGCCTGCGTGACTTGCTCGAAACCGACGAAGCCGACCGCTCGCTCGCCGCGCCGCATGGGGTAGGCACATACGGCACGCAAACCGAGCGCCTGCAACTGGCTCTGCAAGGAGCTGGTGGCGGCTGGCATGGCCGCCACGTCGGGAATGTTGATCCCAAGACCCTGCTGCATCGGCCCCCACCAGCTCGCCAGATCTTGCAACTTGACGCCCTGCAGCGATGGTTTCAGCGCCGCCACCCCCGGCGCACACCATTCGTGGGAGTTCGACAGGGTTGAGCCGTCCGGCTCCAACTGGCACAGATAGGCCCGATCGGCCACCAAGTTCTCGCCTGCCAGTTGCAGGCAGCGCTCGATGGCCGCGTCCAACTGCTCGGGCTCGGCGGCGAGCAGATGGCCCGCTGCCTTGCTCACCACTTCCTGCATCGCGTTCTGGGCTTTGTACGCCGCCTCGGCCGCCTTGATGCGCGTCACGTCGGTGCGGATCGACACGTACTGGCAAGGCAGCCCCTTGTCGTCCAAAAACGGGGTGATGGTGGACTCGACCCAGTACAGGCTCCCGTCCTTGCGCCGGTTGCAAATCTCGCCCTGCCAGACCCGACCCTGGCTGATGGTCTCCCACAGGGCCTGGAAGTAGGCCGCGCTGTGTTCGCCCGACTTCAGGAGCCGGTGGTTTTGGCCCATCAGTTCCGCTTGCGTATAGCCGCTGATCTGGCAGAACCTGTGGTTCACGTAGGTGATGGTGCCGCTGGCATCGGTCACGCTGACGATGGCGTGCTGGTTTAGCGCCAAGCGCTCGCGCTCCCATTCGGTCAAGCTGGCCTGGATGATGGCCGACGCACCGACTCGGGTCGCGCTGCTGGGCGAAGGCGCTGGCGGCGGCGGTAGATTCGGGTGCGGGTGCGGGTGCGACTGGTCGGACATAACGCTGGACGTTTTTGCTTGGCTTGCAACCACGGACTGCAAGCCATCACGCACCGCGTGCGACATCATGGACTGGCCCTGCCATCGACTGTAACCGAAGCGGCTGCTGGCCGCTGCTTCCTGATACTGGCCAGTGCGCCGCTCGAACGGAAGATTTCTGTTTTGGCGCGACTGGCGGGGATCGAACCCACGACCCTCGGCTTCGGAGGCCGATACTCTATCCACTGAGCTACAGTCGCTGCGGCCTTGCATTCTAGCAGTTCGGCGGACACACCCTGTTCCTGCGCGTTGGTCACCCCCGGCATGGCCGTTATAATTAACAAGTCTGAGCGTTATGCCAGCTTCTCACACCCATCAGACCCGACCCAGAGGACTCCATGAGCGACGCGCACGATTCTCACACCGGCCCCATCAAGACGCCCAAGCAGTTGCTTTGGGTTGCGGTTCTTGGGTTTGTGGTTCCGGTTTTTTTGATCATTGGTCTGGTGTTTTACGTCACCAAAGCCGACCTGCCGCTGCCCACGACGATGGACCCTGAACTGGCTACGGCAAAGCGCATCCAGCCCATCGGCTCGGTCGCCATACGCGACGGCAACCGGGTTTTGCAGCCGGGTGATGCGGTTTACCGCGCCCAATGCGCCGCTTGCCATGACGCTGGCCTGGTGGGTGCCCCCATGTTCGGCTCCGCTGGTGACTGGACGGCCCGCATCAGCCAGGGCCTCGACGTGCTGGTCAATCATACACTGCAAGGCAAAGGTGCCATGGGCCCGCAGGGCGGGGGCGCTTTCTCCGACCTCGAAATTGCCCGTGCCGTGGTATTCCTTGCCAATGCCGGCGGTGCCAGCTTCGAGGAGCCAGCGGCTCCTGCCCCTACTGAATGACGTTTGTGCCCACCAGTGCTTGTGGGCTGATCACGTACCCCTCGCGCTGCTGGATTTCCCGCAGCGTTTTGGTTTCTGGCTGCCAGATGCCGGCTTCGATCCACTCGGCCACCTGATGCATGTCCTGGGTGTGGACGATGCCGCACCCCAGCAGGCCCGCCGCATAGACCCCACCGTCTTCATCCACGTACAGACGGTCACAGCGCGTCAACGTTCCTGTGTGTGCTCGCAGTGCGTCCGGTTGGCTCAATCGCCAGACGTAGGGCGCTTTCTCCAACTCGACGAATACCCGCTGCGGGCCATTCTGAAAGTACCAGCACCCACGCTCATCCACGCCATAGTTCCGGTGAATGAAGGCAATCAGTGGCTTGTGCTGCAGCCATGACCCCTTGCTGGCAGCCGTAGAACCGGCTCCGGCAAACGGCCCCCTGTGTTGCGTCTGCTCATCGCGCATCCACCATCGACCACGGGCATCGAGCCCCAGCCACCCGTAGCAGTCGGGCACATGCGGCCACTTGGCCATTGCAGCTTGGACCAATTCATCCATCGTGGGGCTTTCCTGCTGCTCCGGCCAGCCAGTCACCAATGGCACGCGGCATCGCTTCAAGGCTCATGCGCCGCTGATGCTGCTGCGCGAACCCCACATGGCCCCCACCCTGGGGCTGCCACAGGGTCACGTCCCGGGAGACCTCGGCACGACCGGGCAATGAATGCGCCGGCACAAACGGATCATTTTGTGCATTCAAAATCAGTGTCGGCACCCGTATGTCTCGCAGTCGGTGCCTGGATGAGGCTCGATGCCAGTAATCCTGCACGCCGCTGAATCCATGCAGGGGGGCGGTAAACGCATCGTCGAAGGCCTCAATCGTCTGTGCACGCTGCGAGCGATCGAGGTCAAACAATCCCGGGAATTGCTGCCACTTCAGTCGCGCTTTGTGCTTCATGGTGCGCAAGAACATGCGGGCATAGAGGTGCCGGTTCACTCCGCGGTCGATGTTTCGTCCGGCGGCCAGCAAGTCCAATGGGGCGCAGATCGCCGCCACAGCCTGCAGGTCGTGCAGGGCGCTCGCTCCCATGTCCTGGGCCCAGCGCAGCAAGGCATTCCCGCCCAGGGAAACGCCGATCGCCCAGACCGGTTGACCGGGTGCCGCCTGCTCGCGGCAACGCTGGATGATCCAGGCGATTTCTTGCACGTCGCCCGAATGATAGGCACGCGGTGCGCGGTTGATCTCCCCCGAGCATCCGCGAAAATGAGGCACCCGATACTGCCATCCGCGGCGTTGGCATTCGTATGCAAAGCATTTTGCGTAGTGGCTGGCCGACGATCCTTCCAGACCATGAAACAGAATCAGCAGCGGTGCCGATGCTGGCTTCCCGAGCGCGGGGGTCTGATCCACATCGATGAAATCACCATCCGGGGTCTGCCAGCGCTCTCGCTCCAACACCACGTTGGCCAGGCGGTGCCGCCCCCACAGGGCTGAACCAATGGTTTGCAAGTGGCCGCTGGGCAACCACCAGGGAGCGTGATACTGCCACTCCATCGTCAATGCAGTTGATGTGGCCTGACGCCGGCCACCGGATCCAGGGGTTTTGCACCGCCCGAACTGGCATGATGCAAGGCTAGGCGCCACCCCGAAGCCGTCAGTACGTACACATTGGTTGCCAACAACGCAGCCTCCAACAGACCCTCATCACCCGAAACCACCACGGTCTCGATCACACTGTGGATCGCACAGTCACCATGTAACGACCGATGAACGACCTCGGGTTGAACCGTGATCGGCCCATGCGCAAACATGCCTGCAAATGACGCGCGGATCGACTTCAACCCCACCAGCCGCGGGCCTGCCGGTTGCACGCAGACCGGCTCATCTTCATCGGTCCAGCACGCCATCAGTTCATCGATGCGCCCCGCCTGCAAAGCCTCGTAAAACGACTGCTCAACGTCGTCGGGCGTGGGGTAAGAAGGCAGGCGTGAGCGCATGACTCGATTGTGGGCCCAAAAACAAAACCGCCTGCATGCAGGCGGTTTTGCGGTCGAAAAAAAGGGGCCTCAACGCTTCTGGCGGTACTTGCGCAGTGCCGCAATCTGCGCCGCCATGACGGCCAGTTCAGACGTGGCCTTGGCCAGATCGACGTCGCTCTTGGCATTTTTCAAGGCTTCTTCGGCCGACTTGCGAGCGTCGCTGGCCTTGGCTTCGTCGAGGTCTTTGCCACGAATGGCGGTATCGCTCAGCACCGTGACCACGCGCGGCTGCACTTCCAGTATGCCGCCAGCAATGAACACGAACTCTTCACCGCCATCGGCCTTTTCTATGCGTACCGCACCGGGCTTGATGCGGGTGATCAGCGGTACGTGCCCCGGCAGGATACCGAGTTCGCCCGCTTCGCCCGGCAAGGCCACGAATTTGGCTCGACCGCTGAAGATGGACTCTTCCGCGCTCACCACTTCGACTTGGATCGTGCTCATGACGCCTCCTTAGGCCGCGAGTTTCTTGGCCTTTTCGAAGGCTTCGTCGATCGAGCCGACCATGTAGAAGGCCTGCTCGGGCAGGTGGTCGCACTCACCGGCGGTGATCATCTTGAAGCCACGGATGGTTTCGGCCAGCGGCACGTACTTGCCGGGCGAGCCGGTGAACACTTCAGCGACGTGGAACGGCTGCGACAGGAAACGCTGGATCTTGCGGGCGCGGGCCACAGCCAGCTTGTCTTCCGGTGCCAGTTCGTCCATGCCCAGAATGGCGATGATGTCGCGCAGTTCCTTGTAGCGCTGCAGCGTGCCCTGCACCGCGCGGGCGGTGTTGTAGTGCTCTTCGCCCACGACCAGCGGGTCCAACTGGCGGCTGGTGGAGTCCAGCGGGTCCACGGCGGGGTAGATGCCCAGCGCGGCGATGTCACGGCTCAGCACCACGGTCGAGTCGAGGTGGGCGAAGGTGGTGGCGGGCGACGGGTCGGTCAGGTCGTCGGCGGGCACATAGACGGCCTGGATCGAGGTGATCGAGCCGACCTTGGTGGAGGTGATGCGCTCCTGCAGGCGGCCCATTTCTTCGGCCAGCGTCGGCTGGTAGCCCACGGCGGACGGCATACGACCCAGCAGGGCCGACACTTCGGTACCGGCCAGGGTGTAGCGGTAGATGTTGTCCACGAAGAACAGCACGTCACGGCCTTCGTCACGGAAGGACTCGGCGATGGTCAGGCCGGTCAGGGCCACGCGCAGACGGTTGCCCGGAGGCTCGTTCATCTGGCCGTAGACCATGGCCACTTTCGACTCGGCCAGGTTCTCCAGGTTCACCACGCCGGAATCGGCCATCTCGTGATAGAAGTCGTTGCCCTCACGGGTGCGCTCACCCAC
>DBAZ01000062.1:43998-56427 GCA_002291945.1 Tepidimonas sp. UBA997 | reverse complement strand
AGATCGCCGAGGCGCAGCGCTTGCTGATCGACGAGGAGGCCGCCAAGCTGGTGAACGAGGAAGAGATCAAGCTGCAGGCGATCCACAACGCCGAGCAAAACGGCATCGTCTTCATCGACGAGATCGACAAAGTGACCAGCCGCAGCGAAGGGCAGAGCAGCGGCGAGGTGTCGCGCCAGGGGGTGCAGCGCGACCTGCTGCCGCTGGTCGAAGGCACCACCGTGTCCACCAAGTACGGCCCGATCAAGACCGACCACATCCTGTTCATTGCCAGCGGCGCGTTCCACCTGAGCAAGCCCAGCGACCTGATTCCCGAGCTGCAGGGGCGTTTTCCGATCCGGGTGGAACTGCAGTCGCTCTCGGTGGCGGACTTCGAGGCCATCCTCACCCAGACGCACGCCAGCCTGGTGCGCCAGTACCAGGCGCTGCTGGCCACCGAAGGCCTGAGCGTCACCTTCACCCCAGAAGGCATCACGCGCTTGGCGCAGATTGCCCACGATGTCAACGAACGCACCGAAAATATCGGCGCACGCCGCCTCTCCACCGTGATGGAGCACCTGCTCGATGAGGTGAGCTTTGGCGCGGTCAAACTCAGTGGCCAGACGGTCAACGTGGATGCCGCCTACGTCGATGCCCGCCTTGCCGCACTGAGCCAGAACGAAGACCTGTCGCGCTACATCCTCTGATCGCCGTCGTCGCGGCAGCGGCTTTCTGTCCTTTCTTCCTTTTGTGCCCGAAGGCCGAGGGTTGGGTTATGCTCCTAGGATCGCTGCCCCATCCGGATTGAGGGTTTTCGGGACAGCTCGTGGGCGCACCGGCGTCCAACGGGGAGCATGATGCCAACCACCTTGAGAGCATGCGGGCGTGCGCACTGTACGCCTGAGCAAAGACCTGCGTCCTGCCAGATGAATCTGGCGCTGCTGGAGGCGGTTCCGCGCACCTTGCTCATCCCGCTGGCGGCTCGCGCCTGCGGTCAGCGCCTCTACCCCTGGCTGAACTGTCAGGACGCCGAAGCGAACAGCCTGCTGGCGTGTTTGCAGGTGCCAGCCGGGCCGCTGCTGGAGGACTGGATGGTGGTCTTGAATGTGCTCTGGAGGACGCGGGTACTCAAGCAGTGGGGAGAGGCCTTTTTCAGGCAGACCCCGCTGGGCACGGGCATCACGCTCGGGGCAGGCTTGTCGCACCATTTCCAGTGGCTGGACTTCGGCCACAACCAGTGGGTGGATGCCGACCTGGCACCAGTCCATGCCTTGCGCGACCGCTTGATTCATTGCTCGGGGCGGCGGCACCGCCATCGTGCCATCGACTTGCAGCAGGCCGGTTGGTGGGATGACGTGACGCAAGGCCTGCCCGCCCAGCCATGCTGGGTGTTGTGCGAAGGGGTGTTGATGTACTTCAACCCGCAGCAGGTCTGTCGGGTGCTGCGTGAGTTTGCCGAATCGGCACCGCCGGGCTCGCGTTTCGTGCTGGACGCGATCTCCCATGTGGGGGTCGGCCAAGCCCGCCGCAGCCTGAGCGTGAGCCGCACCGGGGCCGAATTCCGCTGGGGGCTGCACGACCTGCGTGAGTTGCTCGACATCCATCCCCGGCTGCGTCTGGTGGCGACCCGCAGCGCTGCCGAATGCTATGGCTGGTGGGGCTGGGCTGCCGAGACCGCCTGCATGCCCTGGACAGGGACGCCGCTGTACTCCATGGTCATGCTGGAAGCCGTCTGAGCGGCGAACAACCCCGGCCAGCCCCGGCTAGTCTTGGCTATCGAGGGCAACCCTTGTGCCTTGAGCCTCCGAGTCTGGCTGCGGTGGCGGCTACGGTGGCGGCCTGCCTTTTTTCTCGAAATCACTTCCACAGTGCTGCATAAGTCCTTATTTTTACGTGGACTTTTGCTCCAATCCAGACTTGAGTTTGACCTCTAAGTCCTTGATTTCATTTGAAAAAAAGTGACTTCGGCTTGTTGACCGGATGGTTTTGGTGCTACAGTGGTGAAAAGTGCAATTTAGTGGTGAAAAGTGGTTTTTAAGGCTTGACCCCCTGTGTTCCAAGGCGCCTCCTCTCTCAGTCTCGATGCCAAAGGTCGGCTCTCGGTGCCGACCCGGCATCGTGACGTCCTGAGCGCGACAGCGGCTGGGCAGCTCACCATCACCAAGCACCCGCATGGCTGCCTGATGGTGTTTCCGCGCACCGAGTGGGAGCAATTCCGTCAACGCATCGCCGCCTTGCCTATGTCGGCGCAGTGGTGGAAGCGGATTTTCCTCGGTAACGCCATGGACGCCGAGATGGACGGCACGGGCCGGGTACTGATTTCACCGGAATTGCGCACCGCTGCCGGGCTTACCAAGGAGGCCATCCTGCTGGGCATGGGCAACCATTTCGAACTGTGGGATGCCGAGGCTTACGCGGCCCAGGAGGCCAAGGCGATGCAGGGCGATTTGCCCGATGCGCTGAAGGACTTCTCTTTCTGAGGCCCGGCGGTGCAAGCGAGCTACACCCATTGCACCGTCCTGTTGAATGAAGCGGTTGAAGCCCTTCATGTCCAACCCGACGGTCACTACATCGACGCCACCTTTGGCCGCGGTGGACATGCCCGCCTGATCCTCGCGCGGCTCGGGCCGGGCGGGCGGCTGACCGTATTCGACAAGGATCCGCAGGCGGTGGCGGTGGCCGAGGCGCTGGCGGCTACAGACGCCCGCGTGAGCGTGCGGCACCAAGGCTTCAGCGCCATGGCTGCGCTGCCGTCTGGCTGTGCCGATGGCATTTTGATGGATCTGGGCGTGAGTTCACCCCAGCTAGACGACCCCAGCCGGGGTTTTTCTTTCCGGCACGACGGGCCGCTGGACATGCGCATGGACCCGACCCGGGGCATCAGCGTGGCCGAGTGGCTGGCCGATGCCGACATGGCCCAGATGGCGGAGGTGATACGTGAATACGGCGAAGAACGGTTTGCTCAATCGATTGCAAAGGCGATTGATCGTCGCCGACAGGAACGGGGCCCTATTCGAACCACCGCCGAGCTGGCCGAAGTCGTGGCTGGCGCGGTCAAAACCCGCGAGCCGGGCAAGGACCCTGCAACGCGCACATTTCAGGCTCTTCGGATTTTCATCAACGCCGAGCTTGAAGAGCTGCAACAAGCGCTGAGCGCGAGTCTGCGCGTGCTGCGTGCGCAGGGCTGGCTGGTGGTGATCAGCTTCCATTCGCTGGAAGACCGCATCTGCAAGCAGTTCATGGCGCAGCACTCGAAGGCAGTCTATGACCGGCGGGTGCCCTTTGCCGAGCCACAGCCGATGGCGCTGGAAGCGGTGTCGCGCCACATGCCGCCAGAGGCGGAAGTGGCGGCCAACCCGCGCGCCCGCAGCGCCGTGATGCGCATGGCGCGGCGCACTTCGTCGGCTCGGGGAGCGCGGGCATGACCCGGCTCAACCTCGTCCTGATGCTGGCGCTGCTGGTGAGCGCCTTGTACCTGGTGCATCTGCAGTATGAGTCGCGCCGCGTATTCGTCGAGATGGAGCGTGCCCGTTCGGCGGGCGATCGGCTGGCGGCGGAGCACGAGCAGTTGCTGGTGCAAAAACGCGCCCACGCCGCACCTGCCCGGGTGCAGCAACTGGCGACCGGGCCATTGCAGATGCGGCCAGCGCACCCGGGCATCACCGAGTACTTCAGCTTGCCTAGGCAGGATGCCCCCGACGGGGCGTCGGTGGGGCAGGTGCAGCGGCTGCAAGGTCCGCTCACCACGCAGGAGCCCAAGCCATGAAGCGCGGCATCAACTTCAGCTCCAGCCCGCTGCTGACCAGTGCCGTGCCCGTCTGGCGCAGTCGGCTCATCGTCGCGGGTTTTGCGCTGGTCTTTCTGGGCTTGGCGGGTCGTGCCGCCTATGTGCAAGTCTGGGGGAGCGATTTCTACCAGCAGCAGGGCGAAGTCAGGCTCACGCGCACGCTGGAACTGCCTGCCAACCGGGGCCGCATTCTGGATCGCAACGGCTTGATTCTGGCCACCAGCGTGGTGGCGCAAAGCGTCTGGGCCATTCCCGAGAATCTGGACCGGCAGCACCCCAAGCTGCCAGAGATGGCGCGTTTGCTCAACATGCCCTTGCCGGAACTGCAGCGGCGGCTCGACATCCACCCCACCTTTGTCTGGATACGCCGTCAGGTCGATGAGCCGGTGGCCCTGCAGATACGCGAACTCGGCATACGGGGGGTGCATTTCCGCAAGGAGTACAAGCGCCAGTACCCGCAGGGCGCTGCGGTGGCGCATGTGGTCGGGTTCACCAACGTGGAGGACGTAGGCCAAGAAGGCATCGAGCGCGCTTTCAACGAGCAACTGTCGGGCCGGTCCGGCTCGCGGCGGGTGATGCGCGATCGGCTGGGCCGCGTGATCGAGGACGTGCGCGAAGTCATTCCGCCGGTCGATGGGCGCGACATCCACCTGTCGATCGACAGCCGGATCCAGTTTTTTGCCTTCGAGCGGCTGCGTCAAGCCGTCAAGGAACACAACGCCCGCGGCGGTGGCATTCTGGTGCTCGATGCCGTCACCGGCGAGGTGCTGGCGATGGCCAACTACCCCAGTTTCGACACCAACCAGCGGCGCAACCTGAGCGGCGAGCAGTTGCGCAACCGCATCCTGACCGACACCTTCGAGCCGGGATCCACCGTCAAGCCATTCATCGCCGCGCTGGCGCTGGATCGTGGCGTGGTGCAGCCCGAGACCATCGTCGATACCGGCA
Organism: Tepidimonas sp. UBA997; assembly: GCA_002291945.1. Taxonomy (GTDB): domain Bacteria; phylum Pseudomonadota; class Gammaproteobacteria; order Burkholderiales; family Burkholderiaceae_C; genus UBA997. Next base: position 51,713 of record DBAZ01000062.1, on the reverse strand, counting down.
ATGGCCGCATGACCATGGCGGGATTCACGATTTCCGACATCCGGCCGCTGGGCGCGGTGAGTGTCAATGAATTGATGAAGCGTTCCAGCAACGTCGGCACGGTACGCATCGCCCAGATGATGCCAGCGCGTGACATGTGGGAAACCTATACCCTGCTGGGTTACGGGCAGCGCCCGCAAGTGCCTTTCCCGGGGGCGGTGCCGGGTCGGCTGCGCGGCTACCAGAGCTGGCGGCCGATCGAGCACGCCACCATGAGCTACGGCTATGGCCTGTCCACCTCGCTGTTCCAGATTGCCCAGTCTTACACGGTGTTTGCGCGCGATGGCGAACTGGTGCCAGTGACCTTGCTGCGCACCCAAGGCAAAGCCAAAGGCGTGCCGGTGTTCAGCCCAGCCAGCGCACTCGCGGTGCGGCAGATGCTGGCCTTGTCCACCGGCCCGGACGGTACCGGCCAGCGCGCCCAGACCCTGGGCTACTCGGTGGGCGGCAAGACCGGCACCACCCGCGTGCAAGAAGGCGGGGGCTACGCCGCCAACCGGCACCGCAGCTTTTTTGTCGGGATCGCACCGATCGACAACCCCCGCATCGTGGCCGCGGTGATGATCGACGAGCCCAGCAGGGGCGAGTTTTTTGGTGGGGTGGTGGCGGCGCCGGTGTTCAGCGACACGGTGCAGCAGACGCTGCGGATGATGGGGGTGAAACCCGACATGACGGTGCGTCCGCACATCGTGGCCACGACGCAGGAGGAGGCTCTGTGATCAAGCATTTGCACAGCGCAGTGGAAACCGCCGAGTGGCTGCGCTCCATGCAGCCCCGGCGGCTGGTGTCGGACAGCCGCCAACTGCAAGCCGGTGATGCCTTCGTGGCTTGGCCGGGCAGCGGACAAGATGGCCGCCACTATGTGCGCGCCTGCCTGGAGGCCGGTGCCGTGGCCTGCCTGATCGAGGCCGACAACGCCGACGCCTGGGGCTTTGGCGATGCGCGGATTGCCGCCGTGCATGGACTCAAAGGCCTGGCCGGTGCAGTGGCGGCACTGTTTCTGGGCCAGCCCTCACACCAGCGGCCAGTCATTGCCATCACCGGAACCAACGGCAAGACGTCGACCGCCTGGTGGTGTGCCCAGTGGTGGACGGCGGTGCAGGCACCGGTGCCGCTGATCGGCACCCTGGGCGCTGGCGTTCCCGGGCAAACGCTGGACAGCACCGGCTTCACCACCCCCGACCCTTTCACCTTGCAGCATCTGCTGGCCGACTTCGTGGCCGCCGGGCACCCTGGCGTGGTGATGGAGGCCTCGTCCATCGGCATCGAGGAAGGCCGCATGAACGGGGTGCATTTGCACACGGCGGTGTTCACCAATCTGAGCCAGGATCACCTCGACTACCACGGCAGCATGGCCGCCTACTGGGCGGCCAAACGGGCCTTGTTCGACTGGCCGGGCCTGAGCGCGGCCGTGGTGAACACGGACGACCCGCGTGGCCGTGAGCTGGCCCATGAACTGGCCCGCCGGGGTCGGGCGATCAGCGTCTGGACGGTGTCGCTGCGCAATCAGCCCGAAGGCGCAGAGCGGCACTTGCGCGTGGTCGATCGGCTGTGGACGCACACCGGGCAGGATTTCGTCGTCGAAGAAGCGCCCGCCGGTGAACGTGTCACCCTGACGCTGCCGGTGGTGGGCGACTACAACCTGAGCAACCTCTTGTGTGCGCTGGCCGTGCTGCGGGCGCAGGGCGTGACGCTGCAGCAAGCCGCCAGCGCCAGCCCGGCCCTGACCCCGGTGCCAGGCCGCATGCATGCGGCCTGGACCGATGGCCCGAACGAACTGCCGCTGGTGCTGGTTGACTATGCCCACACCCCCGATGCGGTAGAAAAAGCCCTGCAGGCCCTGCAACCGCTGGCGGCGCACCGGGGCGGGCGCTTGTGGTGCGTGCTCGGTTGTGGGGGCGACCGCGACCGCAGCAAACGACCGTTGATGGCGGCCGCCGCCGAACGCGAGGCGGCCCGACTGGTGCTGACCAGCGACAACCCGCGCAGCGAAGACCCACTGCAAATCCTGTTCGAGATGCAGGTCGGCCTGACCGAGCCGGTGCGCGCGATCGTGGAACCCGACCGGGCCGAGGCCATCCGGCTGGCGGTGGACATGGCCGATGACCGGGATGTGATCCTGCTGGCGGGCAAGGGGCACGAGGACTATCAGGAAGTGGCGGGTCAGCGCCACCCCTTCTCGGACGTGGTGCAGGGGCGCGAGGCCCTGCAGGCCCGCTGGTTGCAGACGCAGCAGGGGGGTGCATGAACACCTTGCCCGAACTCTTGCCGCAACTGAGTCAGGCCCGGCTGGTGGCGCCGGTGGACATGCCGGTGCGCCGGGTGCATACCGACAGCCGCAGCCTGCTGCCCGGCGACCTGTTCGTGGCCTTGCGCGGGGAGCGCTTCGACGCGCATGACTTCCTGCCCCAGGCCCGTGCCGCCGGTGCGGTGGCCGCAATGGCCGAGCGCGGCTTGGCCGAAGCCGGGCTGCCGGGGGTGGAGGTGCCCGATGCCCGCCTGGCTTTGGGCGAACTGGCGACCCTGTGGCGCAAGCAGTTCACCTTGGGGCTGATAGCCGTGACCGGCAGCAATGGCAAGACCACCGTCACCCAGATGCTGGCCGCCATCTTGCGTGCAGCCGTGGGCGACGCCGCTGCGCTGGCCACCGAGGGTAACTTCAACAACGACATCGGGGTCCCCCTGACGCTCTTGCGCCTGGGCCGCGCACACCGGCTGGCGGTGGTCGAACTGGGCATGAACCATCCGGGGGAGATCGCCGGTCTGGCCGCGATGGCGCAACCCACCGTGGCACTGGTCAACAACGCCCAGCGCGAACACCAGGAATTCATGGCCACGGTGGCGGCGGTGGCGCACGAGAACGCCAGCGCTTTCCAGGCCCTGCCGCCCGATGGCATAGCCGTTTTCCCCGCTGGCGACGCCTACACCGGCTTGTGGCAGCAACGGGCGGCGGGCCGTGCCACCCTGACTTTCGGTCGCCTTGCAGACGGGGCCGACGTCCATGCCCGTGCCCGCTGGAGCGAGCGGGCCTGGGCGCTCGAAGTGAGCACGCCGCAGGGGCCGTTTCACACCACCCTGTCGGTGGCCGGCGAGCACAACGTGCGCAATGCACTGGCCGCCACTGCCTGCGCAATCGGTGCCGGCGTGGCGCTGGACGCGATTGCGCGTGGCCTGGCCGCGTTCGTCGCGGTGCCGGGGCGCTCGCGCGTTCACGCCCTGACCGTGCAGGGGCATGCGCTGACCTTGATCGACGACAGCTACAACGCCAATCCCGATTCGGTGCGGGCAGCGATCGACGTGCTGGCCACCCTGCCCAGGCCGCGGGTGCTGGCGCTGGGCGACATGGGCGAAGTCGGCGAGCAGGGGCTGGCCTTTCACGATGAGGTGTTGCGCCATGCCCTGGCACAGGGCATCGAGCATGTGATCGTGACCGGCGCATGGATGGCCCAGGCGACGCCGGGTTTGCTGGCCACCGGCGGCGGACGGCTGCGCCATCACCCCCAGTTCGACGACTTGCAGGCCGATGCCATGACCCGGCTGCCCGAGGCGGCTAGCGTGCTGGTGAAGGGATCGCGCTTCATGCGCATGGAACGCCTGGTTCAAGCCATCCTGGCCGCTGGTGCCAGCCAAGAACCCAATCAGGAGGGCACCCCCCATGTTGCCTAGTCTGGCTCTCTGGTTGCAGGGACTGAGCCCCGAACTCGGCTTCCTGCGCGTCTTTCAGTTCCTGACCTTCCGTGCCGTCATGGCAGCCATGACCGCCCTGCTGGTGGGGGTGGCCGCAGGGCCGTACTTCATCCGTCGGCTGACCGAGCTCAAGATCGGCCAGCCCATCCGCGGCTACGCCATGCAGACCCACCTGAGCAAGAGCGGTACGCCGACCATGGGCGGTGTGCTGGTGCTGTTCGCCATCACCTTCTCGACCTTGCTGTGGTTTGACTGGAGCAACCGCTTTGTCTGGATCGTGCTGCTGGTGACGCTCGGTTTTGGTGCCATCGGCTGGATCGACGACTGGCGCAAGGTAGTCCACAAAGACCCGGAAGGCATGCGCTCGCGGGACAAATATTTCTGGCAGAGCGTGATTGGCCTGCTGGCGGCGTTCTGTCTGGTGTTTGCCATTTCCGAGGGTTCCAACGAGCGCGTGTGGCAGCTCTTTGTGGAGTGGGTGCAGTCCGGTTTTCGTGTCGATCTGCCCCACCAGGCCGGGCTGATGGTGCCCTTCTTCAAGGAAGTGAGCTACCCGCTGGGCGTGTTCGGCTTTGTGCTGCTGACCTATCTCGTCATCGTCGGGGCCAGCAATGCCGTCAACCTGACCGACGGACTCGACGGGCTGGCCATCATGCCGGTGGTGATGGTCGGTGCCACGCTCGGCGTTTTTGCCTATGTCACCGGCAACGCGATTTTTGCCCGTTACCTGCTGCTGCCCCACATCCCGGGCACCGGGGAGGTGCTGATCTTCTGTGCCGCCATGGCGGGGGCCGGGCTGGCGTTTCTGTGGTTCAACGCCTATCCGGCGCAGGTGTTCATGGGCGATGTCGGGGCGCTGGCTCTGGGCGCGGCGCTGGGCACCATCGCCGTCATCGTGCGCCAGGAGATCGTGCTGGCCATCATGGGCGGGATTTTTGTCGCGTCGGCGGTTTCGGTGATGCTGCAGGTGAGCTGGTTCAAGTACACCAAACGTCGCTACGGCGAGGGGCGGCGTCTGTTCAAGATGGCACCGTTGCACCACCACTTCGAAAAATCCGGCTGGCGGGAAACCCAGGTCGTGGTGCGCTTCTGGATCATCACCATGCTGCTGTGCCTGATCGGCCTGTCCACCCTGAAACTGCGATGAAACACGCGCTGCCACTCCTCGACGGTCGCGAGGTGCTCGTGCTGGGGCTGGGTGCGTCTGGCCTGGCGATGGTGCGCTGGTGTGTGCTCGCCGGTGCCCGGGTGACGGTGGCCGACACACGGCCAGCGCCACCCCAGGCGGCGCTGCTGGCCGAAGAATTGCCGCAGGTGCAGCGGCTGCAGGCGGCGTTCGACGCCGCGCTGTTTGGCCGCCGCGCTTGGGCACTGGTGTGCCGCAGCCCCGGCATTGCACCGGCCCAGATGGCCGGTCTGAGCCAGGCCGCGCGCTCGGTGGGCGTGCCCGTGGTGGGCGAACTCGATCTGTTTGCGCAGGCCTTGCAGGCGCTGGCGCATCCGCTTGCAGACGCAACCGGTAACACCCCCGAGTCCTATCGGCCCATCGTGCTGGCCATCACCGGCACCAATGGCAAAACCACCACCACCGCCCTCACCGCCCATCTGCTGCAAGAGGCTGGGTGGCGGGTGGCGGTGGCAGGCAATATCGGCCCGACCTTGCTGGATCAGTTGCGCCAGGCGCTGGGCCAGGAGGCATGGCCGCAGGCCTGGGTGCTGGAGCTGTCGAGCTTCCAGCTCGATGGCGTACAGGGTTGGCAGCCCACGGCGGCAGCGGTGCTGAATATCAGCGAGGACCATCTGGACTGGCATGGCAGCATGAGCGCCTATGCAGAGGCCAAGCAGCGCATCTTCGGGCCGACCGGCTTGATGGTGCTCAATCGTGCTGACCCAGTGGTCATGGCTTGGCAGCCCGAAGCGCAGACGGTGCGTGCAGGCAGCCGCACCCGGGTGCTGCCGGGCCGCGACTGGGTCACGTTTGGCACCGATGTGCCGCAGCGGCCCGGCGACTGGGGGCTGGAAACCGTCAATGGCATGACTTGGCTGGTACGCGCCCTTGCGCTGGACGACACGCGCCGCCAAGCACGTCGAGTCGGTACAGCAGAGCCGACATACCTGCAGCGCCTGATGCCCGCCGAGGCCCTGCGCATCCGGGGCCGACACAATGCCGCCAATGCCCTGGCAGCGTTGGCGCTGGCGACTGCTGCGGGCGCACCGCTGGCCCCCATGCTGCACGGCTTGCGCGACTACCGCGGCGAGCCGCATCGGGTCGAGCCGGTCGCCATCGTGGCCGAGGTCGAGTACATCGACGACAGCAAAGGCACCAACGTGGGTGCGACCCTGGCAGCCATCACGGGGCTGGGTGCCGAGCGGCGCTTGCTGCTGATCCTGGGGGGCGACGGCAAGGGGCAAGACTTTGCGCCGCTGGCCCCGGCGGTGACACGGCACGTGAGAGCGGTGGCCCTGATCGGTCGCGATGGCCCGCGCATCGCGCAGGCGCTGGCCGACACGGGCGTGCCGCAGCAAAGCTTTGCCAGCCTCGACGAGGCTGTCGTCTGGTGCGCCGAGCAAGCCCAGCCGGGCGATGCCGTGCTGCTGTCGCCGGCCTGCGCCAGCCTGGACATGTTCAGCAACTATGCCCACCGGGCGGACGTTTTCGTCGCGGCGGTGCGCCGCTTGCAGCAGCAGGAAGGGACACCCGCTTGAGCGCGCTGGCCCGATTCAAGCCCTTGCGCTGGTGCACCGGCTGGCTCGGCCATGCCGGTCAGGCGACGGACACGGCAAGCCGTGGCGTGGGGGTGTTGCCGGTGCGTCTGTCCAGCCGCGATTACGCCCGTGGGCAGACAGCCGTGGTGCGAGACATGGGTTTCGACCTGACCCTGTTCTGGGTCGTGGTGGCGCTGTTGTGCTGGGGCTTGATCATGGTCTATTCGACCACCGTGGCCATGCCCGACAACCCGCGTTTTCGCAGCCTGAGCCACGAACATTTCCTGATCCGCCAACTGATCGCCATCGGGGTCGGCGTGGTGGCGGCCCTGCTGGCGTTCCAGATTCCCATGAGCCGCTGGGAACAATGGTCGCCCTGGCTGTTTTGTGCCACCCTGCTGCTGCTGCTGCTGGTGCTGCTGCCCTTCATCGGCCGCGAAGTCAATGGCGCACGGCGCTGGATTCCGCTCGGGTTCATGAACTTCCAGCCCTCGGAACTGGCCAAGGTGGCAATGGTGATGTACGCCGCCGGTTACATGGTGCGCCGCATGGAGGTCAAGGAGCACTTCTTCCGCGCCGTGCTGCCTATGGGGGTGGCGCTGGCCCTGACTGGTGGCCTGCTGCTGCTGCAGCCCGACATGGGGGCCTTCATCGTCATTGCCGTGATTGCCATGGGCATCCTGTTCCTGGGCGGCGTCAACGCCAAGATGTTCTTGCTGATCGCCACCCTGCTGACGGGGGTGTTTGCGGCGCTGATCATGAGTTCGCCCTGGCGGCGCGACCGCGTGTTCGCCTACCTCGACCCCTTCAGTGAAGAACACGCGCTGGGCCGTGGCTACCAGCTCACCCACTCCCTGATTGCCTTGGGCCGCGGTGAATGGTTTGGGGTGGGCTTGGGTGCCAGCGTGGAAAAACTGCACTGGCTGCCCGAAGCCCATACCGACTTTTTACTCGCCGTCATCGGCGAGGAACTGGGTCTGGTAGGGGTGCTCATTCTGATTGCACTGTTCATGTGGCTGATCCGGCGCATCATGCAGATCGGCAGGCAGGCGATTGCGCTGGATCAGGTGTTTGCCGGTCTGGTGGCCCAGGGCATCGGGCTGTGGATCGGTTTCCAAGCCTTCATCCACATCGGGGTCAACTTGGGCGCATTGCCCACCAAGGGGCTGACGCTGCCCTTCATGAGTTTTGGCGGTTCCGCCATCCTGATCAACCTGATCGCCATCGCCGTCATCCTACGCATCGACCATGAAAACCGCAAACTCATGCACGGAGGCCGGGCA
>DBAZ01000062.1:25815-43588 GCA_002291945.1 Tepidimonas sp. UBA997 | reverse complement strand
ATGCACGGAGGCCGGGCATGAGCAAAACCCCATGCGCTTTGATCATGGCCGGTGGCACCGGTGGCCACATTTTCCCCGGCCTGGCCGTGGCCGAGGCCCTGCGTGCCGAAGGCTGGCGCGTGCATTGGCTGGGTGCGCCGGGCAGCATGGAAGAACGGCTGGTGGTGCCGCGTGGCTTGGCCTTTGAGCCGGTGGCCTTCGGCGGCGTGCGCGGCAAGGGTGTGGTCACGCTGGCCCTGCTGCCGGCCCGTTTGCTGATCGCCTTCGGGCAAAGCCTGGCCGTGATGCGCCGGGTTCGGCCCGATGTGGTCGTGGGCTTGGGCGGCTACATCACCTTCCCGGGCGGGATGATGGGGGTGCTGGCTGGCAAGCCGCTGGTCCTGCACGAGCAGAATGCGGTCGCTGGCATGGTCAACAAGGTGCTAGCCGGAATCGCCGATCGGGTCTTCACGGCCTACCCGCAGGCACTGGCCAAAGGCGTATGGATCGGCAACCCCCTACGCACCGAATTCCTGCAGCAAGCAGCGCCAGCGCAACGCTTTGCCGGTCGTAGCGGCCCCCTGAAGGTGCTGGTGGTGGGGGGCAGCCTAGGGGCGAAAGCCCTCAACGACAGCGTGCCGCAGGCGCTGGCGCTGATCCCGCCCGAACGCCGCCCGGTCGTCACGCACCAGAGCGGCGAAAAACAGATCGAGGCCCTGCAGGCGGCCTATGCGCAGGCTGGGGTCGAAGCCACCCTGACGCCGTTCATCCAAGACACGGCCGCCGCTTTTGCCGACGCCGATGTGGTGATCGCCCGCGCCGGTGCCAGCACCGTGACCGAACTCGCCGCCGTCGGTGCCGCAGCCATCCTGGTGCCCTTCCCGCATGCCGTGGACGACCACCAGACCCACAACGCCCGCTTCCTGGTGGATGCGGGTGCCGCTTGGCTGCTGCCACAACCCGAACTCACGGCGCAAGGCCTGGCCACCCTGCTGCAAGGGCTGACCCGAAGCGCATTGCAAGCCCGCGCCGAGCAGGCCCGTATGCAAGCCAAGACCGAGGCCGTAGCGGCCATGGTGCAGGCCTGCCGAGCGCTCGTCCACCTTCCCCCAGCCTCATCCGCAGGCCAGACATGAAACACGCGATTCATCACATTCATTTCGTCGGCATCGGCGGCGCTGGCATGAGCGGCATCGCCGAAGTGCTGCACAACCTCGGCTACTCGATTTCGGGCAGCGACCTGAGCGACAGCGCCACCACCCGGCGCCTGCAACGACTCGGTGTGCGCATCCACATCGGTCACGACGCCAGCCACATCGGCGGTGCCGACTGTATCGTCACCTCGACCGCCGTCACCGCCGACAACCCCGAAGTGGTGGCTGCGCACGCCAAGCTGCTGCCAGTGGTGCCACGCGCCATCATGCTGGCCGAGTTGATGCGCATGAAAAAAGGCATCGCCATTGCAGGCACGCACGGCAAGACCACCACCACCAGCCTGGTGGCCAGTGTGCTCGCCGCCGCCGAACTGGACCCGACCTTCGTCATCGGTGGCCGCCTCAACAGCGCCGGGGCCAACGCCCGCCTGGGTTCGGGCGAATACATCGTGGTCGAGGCCGACGAATCCGATGCCTCCTTTCTGAACCTGCTGCCCGTGATGGCGGTCGTCACCAACATCGACGCCGACCACATGGACACCTACGGCCACGACTTTGGCCGACTCAAACAGGCGTTTCTGGACTTTCTGCACCACATGCCGTTTTACGGAGCGGCCATCGTGTGTGTGGATGATCCGACCCTGCGCAGCCTGCTGGGCGATATCCAGCGCCCCATCACCAGCTACGGCGTCAGCGCGGACGCCCAGGTGCGGGCGGTCGATATCCGGCCGGTCGGCAGCCAGATGCATTTCCGCGTCCAGCGCCGCAATGGCGTTCACCTGCCCGACCTGGACGTGGTGCTCAACCTGCCCGGCCACCACAACGTGCTCAACGCACTGGCGGCGATTTCGGTGGCGGTGGAATTGAGTGTGCCCGATGCCGCCGTGCTGGAGGCCCTGGCCACGTTCAAGGGCGTGGGGCGGCGCTTCCAGCGCTATGGCGATGCGGCGCTGCCCAGTGGCGGCAGCGCCACGCTGGTGGACGATTACGGCCACCACCCGGTGGAAATGGCCGCCACCTTGGCTGCCGCACGCGGTGCCTTCCCCGGTCGGCGTCTGGTGCTGGCCTTCCAGCCGCATCGCTACACCCGCACACGCGACTGCTTCGAGGATTTTGTCAAAGTCATCGCGCAGGCGGATGCGGTGCTGCTGTCGGAGGTCTATGCCGCTGGCGAGGCCCCCATCGTGGCCGCCGACGGTCGCGCCCTGGCGCGTGCGCTGCGGGTGGCGGGCAAGGTGGAGCCGGTGTTCGTGGATGACATCGCCGCCATGCCGCAGGCCATCGTGGGCAACGCCCGCGATGGCGACGTGGTGCTGTGCATGGGGGCTGGCTCCATCGGTGCGGTCGCGGGTCAGGTGATCGCTCTGGCCACGGCCGAAGTCAAACACGAGGAGAACGCATGAGCGCAGCAGCAGGCATCGATCCGAAAACCCTGGGCAAGGTGGCCGTGCTGATGGGTGGCCACTCCGCCGAGCGCACGATCTCGCTCATGTCGGGCACTGGCGTGCTGGACGCGCTGCTGCGCGTCGGCGTCGATGCCCATGCCTTCGACCCCGCCGAGCAGGATCTGGGTGAACTCAAACGAGCTGGCTTCCACCGGGCCTTCATCGCCCTGCACGGGCGCTTCGGCGAAGACGGCACGGTGCAGGGTGCCCTCGAACTGATGGGCATACCCTACACCGGGCCGGGTGTGCTGGCGTCTAGCGTGTCGATGGACAAGGTCATGACCAAACGCATCTGGCGCGCCGAAGGTCTGCCCACGCCCGACTGGCGGCAGGTGGCCAGCGCGGCCGAAACCGAGGCCGCATTCGCCGCCCTCGGCGCACCCATGATCGTCAAGCCTTCGCGTGAAGGCTCCACCATCGGCCTGACCAAGGTGACGGATGCGGCGCAGTGCGCACTGGCCTATCAACTGGCTGCCCGGCACGACCCCGAGGTGCTGTGCGAGCAGTTCATCAGTGGCGACGAAGTCACCTGCCCCGTGCTGGGCACAGGCGCACAGGCGCGTGCGCTGCCGGTGATCCGCATCGTCGCGCCGGGCGGCAACTACGACTACCAGCACAAGTACTTCACCGACGACACCCAGTACATCGTGCCGTGCGACCTGCCCGAGGGCGAGGAGGCCGCGATCCAGGCCCTGGTGCTGAAGGCCTACCAGACCTTGGGCTGCCGTGGCTGGGCGAGGGCCGACGTGATGATCGACGGCCCGACCCGGCAGCCCTATCTGCTCGAAATCAACACCTCGCCGGGCATGACGGGGCACTCGCTGGTGCCGATGTCGGCCCGTGCGGTCGGCGTGGATTACGACACGCTGTGCCTGCAGGTGCTGGCCAGCGCGGCGCTCGACAACCCCCTGCCCGGCGCAGGCAAAGGCTGAACATGGCCCAGCGATACGCCATCCCGATCGACGTCCGCCTGATGGGCTGGGCGGCGAACGGCCTGTTCGTGGTCGCGCTGGCCATGGGCGGCGGCGCGGTGCTGGCCTGGGTGGCGCAACACCCGTCCTGGAGCTTGGTGGCCATCGTGGTGGTGGGAGACGTTCGGCACCAGAACGAGGTCAAGCTGCGCAGCCATCTGGGTACGCGGCTGGAGGGCACGTTTCTGACCGTGAACCTGCAGCAAGTCCAGCACTTGATCGAAGGCGTGCCGTGGGTGCGTTCGGCCCGGGTGCAGCGCGAGTTTCCGAACCGGCTGCGGGTGGTGATCGAAGAGCACGAGGCGGTGGCTTGGTGGGGCGAGGCGGGGGGCGGCAAGCTGATCAACCGCTACGGCGAGATCTTCGAAGCCGCTGCCGATGAGCCAGCGCACCAGACATGGAGTGCATTGTCCGGGCCGGCCTATTTGTCGCACCAGCTCTACCGGGTGTACCAGACCTTGGGGCCTGTGCTGGGCCGCATCGACCGGCGGCTGGTCCGGCTGGAGCTCAATGCCCGCGGCAGTTGGAGCGCGGTGCTCGATGGCGGCACGCGCATGGAAATGGGGCGCGGGCAACCCGAGCTGCTGATCGAGCGCGTCCAGACCTTTGTCGATACCGTGCCGACACTGATGGCCCATTACGGCCCGCGTGACATCGAGACCGTGGACCTGCGCTACCCGAACGGCTACGCGCTGCGCATACGCGGCGTCAGCACGCTGATCGCCCCGCCGCCAGACCCGCCACCAGCCCCACCAGTCTCGCCAGCCTCGCCAGCGACGGCGGCGTCACCGACCGTTACCCCCCTAACCCAACGCTAGGCAGCACGATTCATCATGCCCAAGGACTACAAAGACATCGTCGTCGGCCTCGACATCGGCACCGCCAAGATCATGGCGGTGGTGGCCGAGGTGCAGCCGGGTGGCACACTCAAGCTCGCCGGGCTGGGGGTGGCACCCAGCAACGGCTTGAAGCGCGGGGTGGTGGTCAACATCGACGCCACGGTGCAGAGCATCCAGCAGGCCTTGAAAGAGGCCGAACTGATGGCCGACTGCCGCATTGCACGGGTCTATACCGGCATCACGGGCAGCCACATCCGCGGCATCAACTCCAGCGGCATGGTGGCCATCAGGGACAAGGAAGTCATGCCCGCCGACGTGGCGCGCGTGATTGAAACGGCCCGGGCCATCAATATTTCCACCGACCAGCGCCTGCTGCTGGTCGAGCCGCAGGAGTTCGTGATCGATGGCCAGGAGGTGAAAGAACCGATCGGCATGAGCGGTATCCGGCTGGAGGCCAAGGTACACATCGTGACCGGGGCCCAGAGCGCCGCCGAGAACATCATCAAGTGCGTGCGCCGCTGTGGGCTAGAGGTGGATCAACTGATGCTCAACCCGCTGGCGGCCAGTCAGGCCATTCTGACCGACGACGAAAAGGAGCTCGGTGTGGCGCTGGTCGATATCGGTGCTGGCACCACCGATGTGGCCATCTTTGCCGGGGGTGCCATCCGCCATACCGCCGTCATTCCGATTGCGGGCGACCTGATCACCAACGACATCGCCATGGCCTTGCGCACCCCCACCAAGGACGCGGAAGACATCAAGGTCGAAAGTGGTTACGCCAAACAGTTGCTGGCCAACCCGGATCAGCAAGTCGAGGTGCCCGGCCTAGGCGACCGCGGCCCGCGCCTGCTCAGCCGTCAGGCACTGGCCGGGGTGATCGAGCCGCGCGTCGAGGAAATTTTTGCACTGGTGCAGCAGGTGATCCGCGAGTCGGGCCACGAGGAGTTGCTCTCCAGTGGCATCGTGCTCACTGGCGGCAGCGCCGTCATGCCGGGGATGATCGAGCTGGGCGAAGACATCTTCCTCAAACCGGTGCGGCGCGGCATGCCCAAGTACACCGGCGTGCTCAGCGACATGGTGGCCCAGCCGCGCGCCGCCACCGTCATGGGCCTGCTCGAAGAAGCGCGGCTGGCCCGTCTGCGCGGGCACAAAGTGGCGCAGAAGGCCGGTTCCGTGGGTTCGGCCATGGGCCGAATCAAAGACTGGTTCGTGGGGCATTTCTGATGCAGCACCTCCATCACACGCCGCCATTCGACCGGCCCGCCCGACCCGTCCGGTCTCATTCGCGCCGAGCGCATGCCCGACGAAGTCCCGGTGCCCATGCGCCGCCCGAATGAGTCGTCCGAATGAGTCGCCCGTTTTTTAGTCGTCACCCCGTTTTTTTGGTTTTCAGGCATTCAAGGAGTATCCCATGAGCATCGAAATGATCGAAGTCGAAGAGTTCAACCGTGGCACCCAGATCAAAGTGATCGGCGTCGGTGGCGGCGGCAGCAACGCCGTCGAGCACATGATCCAGAGTCGTGTGCAAGGCGTGGAATTCATTTGCGCCAATACCGATGCCCAAGCCCTGAGCCGGGCCGCCGCCCATCGCGTGATCCAGCTTGGCCAGACCGGTCTGGGCGCGGGCAGCAAACCCGAAAAAGGCCGTGCAGCGGCCGACATGGCCGAGGCCGACATCCGGGCTGCCATCGAAGGGGCGCACATGCTGTTCATCACGGCGGGCATGGGCGGGGGCACGGGCACGGGTGCAGCGCCCGTGATCGCCAAGGTCGCCAAGGAGATGGGTATCCTGACGGTGGGCGTGGTCACCAAGCCTTTCGACTGGGAAGGCGGCCGCCGGATGCAGAATGCCGACGCCGGTCTGGCGGAACTGGAGCAAAACGTCGATTCCCTGATCGTGGTGTTGAACGACAAGCTGCTCGAAGTGCTGGGCGACGACATCACGCAGGACGAGGCCTTCGCCGAAGCCAACGACGTGCTCAAGAACGCCGTCGGCGGTATTGCCGAGATCATCAACGTCGAAGCTCTGGTGAACGTAGACTTTGAAGACGTGCGCACCGTCATGGGCGAACCCGGCAAGGCCATGATGGGCACTGCCGTGGCCAGCGGCCCGGACCGCGCCCGCATCGCGGCCGAACAGGCGGTGGCCTGCCCCTTGCTCGAAGGCGTGGACATGAAGGGTGCCAAGGGCGTGTTGGTGCTGATCAGCGCCGCCAAGGGTTCGCTCAAACTCAACGAATCCAAGCTGGCCATGAACACCATCCGCGCCTTCGCCGCCCCGGATGCCCACGTCATCTATGGCACCGCCTACGACGAATCGCTGGGCGATGCCATACGCGTCACCGTGGTGGCCACCGGCCTCAACCGGGCGGGTGCCCGCCAACCGCTGACGGTGATCCAGTCGCCGGTCCACCAAGGTCTGCGCACCGGCACCGACAACATGCTCTTCATTCCGACCCTCAACCAGGCCGTGGGCGGCTCCGGCGCGGCCCAGCCGACGGCCATGGGCCACGCCACGGTGGGGGGCAATCCGGCGGTGCCCAGCGTCTGGCGCACCCGCGACCGCACCTCGGCCGCCGCCAAGGTCGATGCCCTTTCATCGGGCGGCATGGACGATTTCGAGATCCCGGCCTTTCTGCGCCGACAGGCCGATTGAGTTTGCCGACGTGTTGCGGTCGCAGGCTAAACTAGTGCGCTTGATGGTCGGCCCAACTCTGCCGGTGTCACGCCAGTGGTCGCCACAATCGACGGCAATAGTCAACATGTTCGAAGCAAACAACGCCCTTGTGCATCAACAATCTCCTGCACCTAGAGCCGAACCAAATCCCAAGCAAGGGCAGCGCAAGGTGAAGGTCATTTCGCTCTTTTCGGGTTGTGGCGGCATGGACTTGGGGTTCTTGGGGGGGTTCGATTTTCTTGGAAAACGTTACGCTAGAACGCCATTCGAGATAGTCTGGGCGAACGATTTCAATCAAGCGGCCTGCCGCACCTATGTGCGCAACATTGGCCAGCACGTTCACCATGGTGACATTTGGTCCTTGATTGACAGTATTCCCCTCTTCGCAGAAGTGGTGATAGGCGGGTTCCCTTGTCAAGACATTTCGGTGAACGGAAAGGGCGCAGGTGTTGACGGCAAACGTAGCGGTTTGTACCGCGCCATGGTTGAAGTGGTGTCTCGGACGCGGCCCAAGGTTTTTGTGGCGGAGAACGTCAAGGGGCTGCTTATGAAGCACAACCAAGCGTCCCTAGAACGAGTGCTCACCGACTTCAAAGCGCTGGGATACGACGTGACCTACCACCTATTCCACGCCGCAGATTTCGGAGTACCGCAGACCCGGGAGCGAGTCGTTATTGTTGGCACCTTGCCTGATGTTCCCAAATTCTGCCCACCCCGCCCCACGCACACAAGAGATCGCTACGTAACTGCCAAGGATGCGATTGACGATCTGGCACAAAAGGAGAGGGACGAGTCCATCAATCATGTGTGGAGCAGGGCTAACAAGAGCGCAGAGCAGGGCAATCGTAGGCTTATTGCGGAGCGGCCAGGGTACACGATTCGCGCCGAGTGCCATGGAAACATTCAGTTTCACTACGAGTTGCCGCGCCGAATCTCGATGCGCGAGGCGGCGCGGTTTCAGTCCTTCCCTGATAACTTTATCTTCGATGCCAAGCTGCGTGAGACAGAGCGCCAAGTCGGAAACGCGGTTCCGCCGGTGTTGGCATGGCATGTGGCGAATGCCTTGAAACGTTGCTTTGAATAACGAGCTTGGCACGCGTCTGAGCATCAGGTGCGCTTTTCGCTGCTTGCGGCGTGTGCGCATGCTACCCTTCTGGGTTGATTCAACTCAGACCATAAGATGGCATGACAGAACAAGATTTCATTCAGGTGCTGGACGCCGCCTGCGAGATTCTCACGGCTGAAGCGGCAGGCGCAGGTTTGCAGTCTGCAAAGGCATTTGAGTCCCGTGTGCGGATCGTCATTCAAAAATTGATAAGCGATTCCGGCATCACCATAGACCTTGACCCTCCCGCTCAGGGCTTCCCCGACATAGCGGTGGGCCGTTTTGGGGTAGAGGTCAAGTTCACGATGAACGACACGTGGCTGAGTATTGCCAACAGCGTTCTTGAAACCAATCGCGTGGCCGACGTGGAGAAGATTTTCATCATGTTCGGAAAAATGGGAGGTGTTCCCAGCGTGCGTTGGAGCAGCTATGAAGACTGTGTGGTACACGTCCGCACGTCTCATGTGCCACGATTCGAGGTCGAGGTTCCACCTGCTGGGGGTACAGTGCCGTTATTCCAGCAGTTGGGTGTCAACTACGACACTTTCCGGACGCTACCGATGTCCGAGAAGATGAGGTACATCCGGGAGTACGCTCGGGGCAGGCTAAAAAAAGGGGAGCGTCTTTGGTGGTTAGAGGACAACGCGGAGCCTGAACACTCGCTGCCATTACAGGCCCGCCTATACACCAAGCTGTCGATGGCCGAGAAGACGCGGCTAAGGGCAGAGGCAGTGCTGCTATGTCCAAGAATCGTTGCGCCCGGACGATCGCGTGACAAGTACGATGATGTCGTGCTGTATCTTTTGACCTACCGAGGGGTGCTGTGCCACCAAGCACGCGATCTCTTTTCAGCGGGGAGCGTTGCCAATCCAAATAACGATGATGCGGGTGGCATCTGCATACAGCGAGCCTTGCAGTTGATTGAAACCGATATCCTTGCTGCAGCCGAGCGCCTTGATGATGCACTCTTCATCGAGTACTGGGGGAGATCGGCACAGCCCTCTGAAAGAATTGCTCAGTGGCTACAGCAGGCAGACAGCCTTGCTACGGACTGGGTTCCATCGGCCAGTCTGTTTTTGGACTACCAGCGGCAGCGGTTGCAGCCTAAACACTAGGTGTCGCATCCGTCATGACAGCACAGACCCAAAGCGCTACCCGCTTTTGATGGCCCGCACAGCATGGCAGAGTCAACAGTCCGATGCCGCTTCAGCCTGCAGGCAGACTGAAATAGAAGGTGCTGCCGACCTTGGGTGCGCTGTCGGCCCAGATCTGGCCACCATGCCGCTCGATGATGCGGCGACACAGCGCCAGCCCGATGCCGACGCCCTCGAAATCGCTGGCGCGGTGCAGGCGCTGGAACATGCCGAACAGGCGGTCTGCCCGCTGCGGGTTGAAGCCCACGCCGTTGTCCCGGACCCAGAACACCCAGCGGGGCGGCTCGGGGCCGTCCTGCTCCAGCCGGGCACCGATGTGGATCAGCGCTGGCAGACTGTGGCGGCTGTACTTGAGGGCGTTGGCGAGCAGATTGTCCCAGACCTGGCTGAGCAGCAGGCCGTCGCCCTGCACCACGGGCAGCTCGGTGGCCACGTTCCATTGCAACTCGTGCTCGGGGCGGCGCAGGGCCGGGTCGTGCAGGGCGCGGTTGATGCTGGACTGCAGCAGGTCGGCCATCACCACCGGGCGCTTGCGCAAGGGCGCACGGCCGAGCCGCGCAAAGTCGAGCAAGCCGTCGATCATCTGCCCCATGTGATCGGCGGCTTGGGCGATCGTGTCCAACTGGCGCTGCACGCTGGGCGCTGTGGCCGTGCCCAAGTCTTCGCGCAGCAGTTGCACGAAGCTGCCGATGTGCCGCAACGGCGCCCGCAGGTCGTGCGAGACCGAGCTGGAAAAGGCCTCTAGGTCGCGGTTCATGTCCTGCAACTGCCGGGTGCGCTCTTCCACCCGGGTTTCCAGAGCGGCATTGAGCTCCTGCAGCAGGTCGAGCAGGCGTTTGTTTTCGGTCATGTCGCGCATCAGACAGGCGTAGCCCAGCGCGTCTTCGGTGTCGGCGTCGTGGAGGGCGGTCAGCACCGTGTTGGCCCACAGCAGGCTGCCGTCGGCGCGGCGCTGCCAGCCCGGGGTTTCGCTCTGCCCCAGCAGCGCCGAGCGCTCC
The DNA here is from genome assembly GCA_002291945.1 of Tepidimonas sp. UBA997. Lineage (GTDB taxonomy): Bacteria > Pseudomonadota > Gammaproteobacteria > Burkholderiales > Burkholderiaceae_C > UBA997. The sequence continues at coordinate 33,266 of DBAZ01000062.1, read as the reverse complement.
AAGGCCAGCAGCATCTGGTCGTCGAGCTGCTCCGCGCCACCGTCGGGCGACATGACCGGCGTGAAGCGGGTGATGCACTGGCCCAGCATCTCGGGGGCGGCATACCCGAGCAAGCGCTCGGCGCTGGCGCTCCACTCGCTGATGCAGCCCCGGTTGTCGAGGAAGAAGATGGCCGCATCGCGCAGCCCTTCGGTGAGCAGGCGCAGATGGCCTTCGGTCGCCTGCCGGTGGCGCAGCACGTAGGCCTCGGGGCGGTGCACCGGCACCGCCTGCAGCCACCCCGGCGCAAACGGCACATCGGCCTGCTCGGGCAGCAGGCTGATGAAAAACGACTCCGGCAGTTTGTCGTCCAGCGGCGGCGGGCTCATCGGCCTACTGTACCCGATCGGATGGTGGTCAGAACCGCGGCAGATCGGGGTGCTTGATCTGCCCGCCGCGCACCAGCATCTTGCCGTACTCGGCGCAGCGGTGCAGGGTCGGGATCACCTTGCCGGGGTTGAGCAGCTCTTTGGGGTCGAAGGCACGTTTGAGCGCGAACATCTGCTCGTTTTCGTCGGCGCTGAACTGCACGCACATGCTGTTGAGCTTTTCCACCCCGACACCGTGTTCCCCGGTGACGGTGCCGCCCATGGCGACGCTGGTTTCCAGAATGTCGGCCCCAAACAGTTCACAGCGGTGCAATTGGTCGGGGTCGTTGGCATCGAACAGGATCAGCGGGTGCAGGTTGCCGTCACCGGCATGGAACACGTTGGCGCAGCGCAGCCGGTACTTTTCTTCCATCGCGGCAATCGCCAGCAGAATGTCGGCCAGTCGCTTGCGCGGGATGGTGCTGTCCATGCACATGTAGTCGGGGCTGATGCGGCCACTCGCCGGAAAGGCGTTCTTGCGCCCGCTCCAGAAGCGCAGGCGCTCGGCTTCGTCGCGGCTGACCGCGATGGCGGTGGCACCACAGCGCCGCAGCACATCGCTCATGCGGCTGATCTCTTCTTCCACTTCTTCAGGCGTGCCATCGCTTTCACACAGCAGGATGGCGGCGGCACCGAGGTCGTAGCCGGCCTTGACGAAGTCTTCCACGGCAGCGGTCATGGGTTTGTCCATCATTTCCAGCCCGGCGGGGATGATGCCCGCCGCCACCACGGCAGCCACGGCATCACCGGCCTTGCGCACGTCGTCGAAGCTGGCCATGATGCAGCGCGCCAGTTGGGGTTTGGGCACCAGCTTGACCACCACCTCGGTCACCACGGCCAGCATGCCTTCGCTGCCTATGACCACCGCCAGCAAGTCCAGCCCCGGGCTGTCGAGGGCGGTGCCGCCGAAGGTGATCGGGTCGCCTTCGACGGTATAGCCCCGGACCTGCAGGATGTTGTGCAGCGTCAGCCCATACTTGAGGCAGTGCACCCCGCCGGAGTTTTCCGCCACATTGCCGCCGATGGTGCAGGCGATCTGGCTGCTCGGGTCGGGCGCGTAGTACAGGCCATGAGGGGCGGCGGCTTCCGAGATCGCCAGATTGCGCACCCCGGCCTGCACCACGGCGGTCTGGGCCAGCGGGTCGATCGAAATCATCCGGTTGAATTTGGCCAGCGACAGCGTGACCCCCAAGGCATGCGGCATGGCACCGCCCGACAGGCCGGTGCCGGCACCGCGTGCCACCACGGGCACGTTCAGGGCATGGCACACCCGCAGCACCGCCTGCACCTGATCCTCGTTGTCCGGCAGCGTCACGCACAGCGGGCGTTCGCGGTAGGCGGTCAGGCCGTCGCACTCGTAAGGCGTGGTTTGCTCCGGGGTGTGGAGCAGGGCGTGCGCGGGCAGCACCCCTTGCAGCGCCTGCACCACCTGTTGCTGGCGCTCGGCCCGGTTCAAAACTAAATGATGGAAGGGCTGGGTGGGTGCATGCATGATGCGTGCAGTTTAGGCCAACCCTGACGCCTTGAGTTGAAATTCTTGCAACCGGCCTTGCAGTCTGTGTGCGGCCTTCAGTGCATGACCTGCTTGAGCCATTCGGCGAAAGCCGCACACTCCCAGCGGTTCATGGTGCCGGTGCGCCAGCAGAGGTAGTGGGCGTGCGGGCTGGGGATGGGCGTGGTGAACGGCTCGCTGTCGCCCAGACGCACCAGTGAGCCGTTTTCGATCCACGGCGCACCGAGCTTGTGCCGCACCAGCGCCACGCCCATGCCAGCGGCTGCGCCATCGCACATCAAGCCGATGTCGTTGAACTGGGAGCCGTCGGTGGGCTCCGGCCAGTCCAGATGCTGGGCGGCAAACCAGGTGCGCCAAGGCTCCAGCGGGCTGCGCAGCAGGGGCACTCCGGCAAGGTCTTCGGGGGTTTCGAACGGGCCATGCTCGCGCACGAAGGAAGGTGCGGCCAGTGGCGTCACCACGTCTTTGAGCAGGCACAGATGCTCCACATCGGCATAGCGGCCGGTGCCGAATCGGATATTGAGGTCGGCGTCTTCGGCCACCACATCGAGCAGTGGAATGCTGACTTGCAGCGTGAGGTCGATTTCCGGGTAGGCTTCGGCGAATTGTTTCAGCCGCGGCATGACCATGGAGCGGGCAAAAGTCGGCGTGATGGCCAGCTTGAGCTTGCGCCGCCCGGGGTTGGCCTGCCGACTGGGGAAGCGCTGCAGGGCACACAGGCCTTCGCGCACATGGGCGAGGTACTCGCTGCCTTCGGTGGTGAGCGAAAAATCGGCCCGGCCAAACAGCTTGACCCCAAGTATCTGCTCCAACTGCTTGACGCGGTGACTCACCGCACTGGGCGTGACGCACAGTTCTTCGGCTGCTTGGGTGACGCTGCGCAGGCGTGCCAGCGCCTCGAAGGTGAGCAGGCACTGGATGGGCGGGATGCGCACGGCCATGGCGGCACACTCAGCGAAAGACCACGGTTCGGTGGCCGTTGAGCAGCACCCGGTGCTCGCTGTGCCACTTGACGGCACGGGCCAGCACCTGGCTTTCGGTGTCGCGACCGATCGCCGTCAGGTCTTCCACCGTCATGCTGTGATCCACCCGGGCCACATCCTGCTCGATGATGGGGCCTTCGTCGAGGTCGGCGGTGACGTAATGGGCGGTGGCACCGATCAGCTTGACGCCGCGGTCGTGGGCCTGAGCGTATGGTTTGGCCCCCTTGAAGCTGGGCAGGAAGCTGTGGTGGATGTTGATGGCTTGGCCCGCCAGTTGTTCGCACAGGTTGTCGGACAGAATTTGCATGTAACGCGCCAGCACCACCAGTTCGGCCTGCTCCTGCTGGATGATCTCCAACTGCCGGGCTTCGACCTGCGCCTTGCTGGTTGGCGTGACCGGCAGGTGATGGAAGGGGATGTTGTAGCTGGCCGCCAGCTGGTAGAAGTCGCGGTGGTTGCTGACGATGGCCCGGATGTCGAGCCGCAGCAGCCCGCTTTTCCAGCGGAACAGCAAATCGTTCAGGCAATGGCCTTGCTGGCTCACCAGCAGCACGGCACGCATGGGTGCATGCAGAGCGTGCAGGCCCCACTGCATCTGGTGACTGTCGGCCAAGGCCTGCACCAGCGGACGCAAGGCGGCTTCAGCCACGCGGTCGCAGGCAAACTGCACCCGCATGAAAAACAGGCCGGTGTCGTGGTCGTTGTACTGGGCGGCCTCTTCGATGTTGCCGCCCTGCTCGAGCAAAAAACCCGAGACGGCGTGCACGATGCCGGGCTTGTCCTTGCAGGACAAGGTCAAAACGTAAGTCGAATGCATGATCCCCCGATTGTCGCAGGTCGGGGGCGGTGGCCTGCAGCGGTTCAGTGCGTCGTCTCCAGCGCACGCACCAGCGTGTGCAGCAGGCGATTGGTCGGCACTGGCAGGCCGTGTACCGCGGCGCGGCGCAGCACATAGCCGTTGATGTGATCGATCTCGCTGCGGTGGCCGCGCAGCACGTCGCGTGCGGTGGACGACAACTGGGTCGGCATGGTGCGGGCGATGCCCTCGATGCCAGCCCAGGTGTTGCCAACCACGGTGACGCCGTCAGCGCTGGCCACGGCCAGGCATTCCCGCTCCACGTCGCGCATGACCTCCCAGATGCCGGGCAAGGCCACCAGCTCGGCATAGGGGCGCCGGGTCAGGGCCGACAGGGCGTTGTAGGCGCAGTTCATGACCAGTTTGGCCCACAATTCGCCCAGCACGTTGTCGCTGGTGCTGACGGCCACCCCGGCCTGGGCGCAGGCGGCGATCAAGGCCGGGGCACCCGGGTAGGCGCGGATCACCAGTTCGCCGCGGCCGTGGTGTTGCACATGCCCCGGCCCGGCCATGCCGCAGGCGACATAGACGACCGCCGCCATGACGGCACGGCCCAGCACCTCGGACAGCCGATGGGCGTTGTCCACCCCGTTCTGCAGGCTCAGCACCACGGCGTCGGGCTTGAGGTGCGGCCGGATCTCAGTCCCGGCACTTTCGGTGTCGGTGGACTTGACGCAGAACAGCACCACATCGGCGTCCTGCACCCCGCTGGGCTCGGTCGTGGCCTGCACGGGAACGTATGCATCGAAGGTGCTGGTCTGCAGCCGCAGCCCGTGGGCGCGACAGGCTGCGACGTGGGTATCGCGGCCAATCAGCGTGACCCGGTGGCCAGCCCGGGCCAGCATGCCGCCGTAGTAGCAGCCGACCGCACCGGCACCCATGATGGCAAATCGCATGTTTCTTCTCCAGAGCGCTGGCCTGATTGCCAAGGTTTGCATCCTACAGCAACCCGCCTGCCCGCTGCACCAGTACACTGGCAGCATCATGGTTGCCGCTTCATCTGCTGCCCTGCCTTCGTCGGTCATCGTGCTCGGTGCCGGCATGGTAGGCACCTGCACCGCCTTGCACCTGCAGCAGCGGGGCTGCCAGGTGCTGCTGATCGACCGTCGCCAGCCAGGGCGCGAAACCTCGTATGGCAATGCCGGCTTGATCCAGCGCGAATCGGTCGAGCCCTACCCCTTCCCGCGCCAGTGGCGCAAGCTGTGGCAGGTGTTGTGGCAATCCGGCGCGGATGTGCACTACCACCTCAAGGCCCTGCCGTCGCTGATCGGGCCGCTGTGGGGCTACTATCGCCACTCGGGGCCAACGCTGTACCCGCAGGTGGTGCAAGCCTACAGCCGGTTGATTGCCCATTGCCTGACCGAGCATCAGGCCCTGATGCGGGGCATCGTCACCCATGACCTGGTCGCGCCGACGGGCTATCTGGACGGGTTTCGCACGTCAGCCGCCTGGGCAGCGGCGGTGCAAGACGCCCAGCGGCTGGCGGATGCTTTTGGCATTCGGCACGAGGTGCTCGACAGTGTCGGCATGGCCGAGGCCGAACCCGCCTTGCGTGTCCGGCTGGCGGGTGGCCTGCTCTGGCAGGAGCCGTGGGCGGTGAACGATCCGGGTGCGCTGGTGGGCCGCTATGCCGATGCCTTCGTGCAGCGTGGCGGCACCCAAGTGCAGGCCGATGCCCGGCAGTTGCAGCCACAAGGGGCAGGCTGGCAGGTGCAGACCCCACAAGGCACCTTCGAGGCCCCGGCCGTGGTGCTGGCACTGGGCCCTTGGGCCGCAGGCTGGACGCAAACACTGGGTTACCGCATGCCGCTGTTTGTCAAGCGCGGCTATCACCAGCATTACGCCGCAGGCGGGCGGCTGAACCGCCCCTTGCTGGATGCCGAATCGGGCTATGTGCTGGCCCCGATGCAGCGCGGTATGCGGCTGACGACCGGCGCCGAATTTGCGCGGGTCGATGCGCCACCGACCCCGGTGCAGGTGGCCAAAGCCGAGGCCCTGGCCCGTGAGTGGCTGGACTTGCGTGATCCGCTGGATGATCCCCCCTGGCTGGGCGCACGACCCTGCACCGCCGACATGCTGCCCGTGATGGGGCCGGCACCCCGGCATCCGGGTCTGTGGTTCAACTTCGGCCACGCCCATCAGGGCTTCACCCTGGGCCCGGTGGCCGGGCGCTTGCTGGCCGAGCTGATCACCGGCGAGACGCCTTGCCTCGACCCCACGCCCTACCGCGCCAGCCGTTTCTGAGCCGATAATCGCGCTACCGGGGTGCAGGGGTGCCCCGTTGGTCGAAAGGGTGTCATGACAGGGCAGGTGGATGTGGTGGTGATGGCGGCGGGCAAAGGTACGCGCATGAAGAGCGCCTTGCCCAAGGTGCTGCACAAGCTGGGCGGCAAAGCGCTGGCGGCCCATGTGATCGATTGCGCGGCTGCGCTGGGTGCCCGCCGGGCGGTGCTGATCAGCGGTCATGGAGCCGACCAGGTCGAACCTGCGCTGGCCGCCTACGCCGCGCACTTGCTGCCGCTGCAGTTTGTGCGACAAGAACCCCAGCTCGGCACCGGCCATGCCGTGTTGCAGGCCATGCCCGTGCTCGACGACCAAGGCGTGACGCTGGTGCTCTCGGGCGATGTGCCGCTGACCCGGCCCGAGACCCTGCAAGCCTTGCTGGCGGTTTGCGGCGGTGCGCATCTGGCCCTGCTCACCCTCGATCTGCCCGACCCGACCGGCTACGGACGGATACTGCGCGACCCCGCTGGCCAGGTGCGAGCGATTGTGGAACACAAAGACGCCACCGAGGCACAGCGCACCATAGGTGAAATTTACAGCGGCATCATGGCCGTGCCGACGCGGCGCTTACGCGGCTGGCTGGCCCGACTGGACAACCGCAACGCCCAGGCCGAGTACTACCTGACCGATGTGGTGAAGTTTGCCGTGGCCGATGGAGTGCCCGTGCTGGCGCATCGCATTCAGGATGCGCTGCAGGTGGCGGGCGTGAACAGCCCGGCCCAACTGGCCGAACTGGAGCGGGGCTACCAGCGTCGGGTGGCGGATGCCCTGATGGCGCAAGGCGTGCGGCTGGCCGACCCGGCGCGGCTGGACGTGCGCGGCCGCCTGGTGTGCGGCCAGGATGTCGAGATCGACGTGAACTGCGTGTTTGAAGGCGATGTCGTGCTCGGTGACGGTGTAAGCATCGGTGCCCATTGTGTGGTGGCCCATGCCCGCATCGACGCCGCTGCCGTGATTCACCCTTTTACCCACATCGACGGCGCAGCGTCCGGCGTGGCCGTGGGCGCTGGCGCACAGGTCGGCCCGTTCGCCCGACTGCGCCCGGGCACCCGGCTCGGGGCCGAGGTACACATCGGCAACTTCGTCGAGGTGAAGAACTCCACGCTGGCCGACGGGGCCAAAGCCAACCACTTGGCCTACCTGGGCGACGCCACGGTGGGCGAACGGGTCAACTATGGCGCGGGCAGCATCACGGCCAACTACGACGGTGCCCACAAACACCGCACCGTGATCGAGGCCGACGTCCACGTGGGCAGCAACTGCGTGCTGGTGGCCCCGGTCACGCTGGGGGCGGGCGGCACGGTGGCCGGGGGCTCGACCATCACCAAAGACACCCCGGCCGGTGCCTTGAGCGTGGCGCGCAGCAAGCAAGTCAGTATCGAGAACTGGAAGCGCCCACTCAAAGGCCC
>DBAZ01000062.1:0-25489 GCA_002291945.1 Tepidimonas sp. UBA997 | reverse complement strand
GCCCACTCAAAGGCCCGCTGAAGGGCGAGGGCTGATCACCAGCCCCAGACCAGATTGCTGGCCACCCACGCGTTGCCGCGCCCGTTGGGGTTTTGCACCTGCACCCAGTTGCCTTGGCGGCGCACCGTGCGCAAGAGATCGCCGTAGTTCGCACTGCCCACGATGGCGTGGTTGGTGCCCGGCCCGCTGCGCAGGTTGATGCGCTTGCTCTTGACGATGTGATGCGGCACGTCGGCGGTCACGTTGCGGGCGATCCAGCCCTGGTCGCCTTCGAAGTCTTGGACGCGCAACCAGTTGCCGCGGCGCTCCAGCACCTGCAGCGGATAGCCCTGAGCGAGCCGGAACAGGATTGGCGCGTCGGTGCTGGGAGCCGCCCGCAGGTTCACTGTCGGGTTGCGCACGCTCACCAACTCCTGCGCCCAAGCAGGCATGATGACCGCGAACGCGAGAACGAGGAGAGCAAACAGGGATCGGGCTTGCGCCAGCGTGGTCATGCGGTAATCCTCCGGATACGGGCAAAGAATGAAAAGGCACTGGGATGACCGGCTACGGGCCATGAGGTTCCCAAAATTATGCGCCCACTTGGCGTGATTCCGGGCTGGGCAGGGGCTGCGCAGGCAAAAATTTGCTCCGTTTGAGGCTGAAATAAGCCTTCACGTGCCGCACCTGCTGGTACTGGGTGAACAGGGTCTGGGCCAGTGCTTGGTAGCCGGGCATGTCGCGCACGGCCACGATCAACACGAAGTCTGGCCCCGGGCTGACCCGGTACAACTGCTGCACCGCCGGGTTGGCGGCGGCCCGTTGTTCAAAGGCCAGCAACTGTTCTTCGGCTTGCGTGTCCAGCGTCACTTCCACGATGGCCGTCAGCCCGTGGCCCAGCGCGGCAGCCAGCCGCTCGGGCTGCAGCAGCGCCACGGTGCGTTCGATCAGCCCCAGTTGCTCCAGCCGCCGCACGCGCCGCAACGCCGTGGCTGGCGCAATCCGGCAGCGTGCGGCGCGCTGGTGATGGGGTTCGCTGGCGTCGGTCTGCAAGGCGGCCAGCAGTTGCAGGTCGATGGCATCGAGATCAATAGATTGCATAAAAAGCCTTCTAATGCAATTGGATTGCACCACCCGCCAGTTTAGCTTATATGTTGCAAAAATTGGCATAAAAAGAATTATGATTTCATGACCTGCCGCGTAAGATGGGGCCATCTGATCAAGGATTCCCTCATGTGTGGCATTGTGGCAGCCGTCGCTTCTGGCAACATCGTTCCTGTACTGGTGCAGGGTTTGCAGCGCCTCGAATACCGGGGTTATGACTCCTGCGGCGTGGCCGTGGTGCGCCAAGCAGGCCCGGCGTCGGCCTTGGTGCGGGCACGCAGCACCGCTCGGGTGGCCGAACTCGATGCCCAGATGCGGGCCGAACCGCTGGACGCCGGCACCGGCATCGCCCACACCCGCTGGGCCACCCACGGCGCTCCGGCGGTACACAACGCCCACCCCCACTTCAGCCACGGGCCTGGGGCTGCTGCCGCCCAGCGGCCTGCGCGGGTGGGGCTGGTACACAACGGCATCATCGAAAACCACGACGCGTTGCGCACCGCGCTCCAGGCCAAAGGCTATGTGTTCGACAGCCAGACCGACACCGAAGTGATTGCGCACTTGGTCGATGCCCTGTACGACGGCAATCTGTTCGAGGCCGTGCGGGCGGCCATTGCACAGCTGCACGGGGCGTATGCGATTGCCGTGTTCCACAAAGACGAGCCCCAGCGGGTGGTTGGCGCTCGGGCCGGGTCGCCGCTGGTGCTGGGGGTGGGTGCGGCTGCAGCGGGCGTGCCAGCGCCCCATTACCTGGCCAGTGACGCCATGGCCCTGGCCGGCGTGACCGACCAGATCGTCTATCTGGCCGAAGGCGACGTGGTGGATCTGCAGTTGGGCCGCTACTGGCTGGCCGATGCGCAAGGCCAGACCCTGACGCCCCAGCAGCGCCCGGTTCGCACCGTGCAGGCCCACAGCGGCGCCGCCGAACTGGGCCCCTACCGCCATTACATGCAGAAGGAAATCTTCGAGCAACCGCGGGCGCTGGCCGACACCCTGGAAGGGGTGGAGGCGGTGGTGCCGGAGCTGTTTGATGGTCAGGGCGACGAGCCCGCCGCCGCTTGGCGTGTGTTCAAAGACATCGACCGCGTCCTGATCCTGGCCTGCGGCACCAGCTACTACAGCGGCTGCGTGGCCAAGTACTGGCTGGAAGATGTGGCGGGCATGCCCACCCAGGTCGAGGTGGCGAGCGAATACCGCTACCGCAGCAGCGTGCCCCAGCCGCGCACGCTGGTCGTCACCATCAGCCAGAGTGGCGAAACCGCCGACACGCTGGCCGCGCTGCGCCACGCCCAATCGCTGGGCATGACGAACACGCTCACCATCTGCAACGTGGCCACCAGCGCCATGGTGCGCGAGTGCAAGCTGGCCTACATCACCCGCGCCGGGGTGGAAATCGGGGTCGCCAGCACCAAGGCTTTCAGCACCCAACTGGCGGGCCTGTTTTTGCTCACACTCGCGCTGGCGCAGGCCAAGGGGCGCTTGAGTGCCGAACAAGAGGCGCAGCACCTCCAGGACATGCGGCATTTGCCGCTGGCGCTGCAGGCCGTGCTGGCGCTGGAGCCGCAGCTCATCCCGTGGGCGGAGGCCTTTGCCCAGAAGGATCATGCGCTGTTTCTGGGGCGGGGGCTGCACTACCCGATCGCGCTGGAAGGGGCGCTGAAGCTCAAAGAGATCAGCTACATCCACGCCGAAGCCTACCCCGCTGGGGAGCTCAAGCACGGCCCGCTGGCCCTGGTGACGAGTGCCATGCCGGTCGTCACCGTGGCGCCCAACGACGCGTTACTCGAAAAACTCAAGAGCAATATGCAGGAGGTGCGTGCGCGCGGCGGCGTGCTCTACGTGCTGGCCGACAGCGACACCCACATCCAGGGCGAAGCAGGCATCAACGTCATCCGTATGCCCGAGCACTACGGCCCGCTCAGCCCCATCCTGCACGTGGTGCCGCTGCAATTGCTGGCCTACCACACGGCACTGGCCCGCGGCACGGATGTGGACAAACCCCGCAATCTGGCGAAGTCGGTGACGGTCGAATGACCCATCCTTCGTCGGCCCAAACTTTTCTCTATCGCGCAGCCCGTCGGCTGATTGCCTGTTGTCGCCAGCTCAGGCAGGTACCGACCACGCACAGCACGACGAAGGCCGTGGCGAAGCCGGGCATACCCCAAAGGTCGAACAAAATGCCCCCCAGGACAGGGGCGCTCGCCGTACCAATCGAGTAACAGATCACCAACGCCGCAATGGCCTTGACCAGCGCAGCCCCGTTCAGCCGGTTACCCATGTCGATGATGCTGAGCGTGTAAATAGCCCCACCCACGCCGCCCAAAAGGAAGCCGACCAGCCACAGCAGGGCACCCGGATGGTCGGCACGCAGGAGAAATCCCAGCGAAGTGACCAGCAACAAGACCCAGCAGGCCAGAATCATGCGCTGCACGCCCCAGCGGTCGGCCATGTGGCCCGCAGGGGGCTGCAGCAGGGCGCTTCCTGCACCAATCACCGTGCCCAGCAGCGCCGCCGCTTCGATGGAAAAGCCCGTGCGCATGGACAACGAAGGCATGAGCGCCGAAACCCCAGCTTCCATCATGCCGCTGAGAATGGCCATCATCAGTAGCGGTCGTGCGACCGTCTTCCATGGCAGAACCGGATTCTGGATGGGCGCGGCATGGGTGGCGTGCGGTCGAGGCCCAGGACTGCGGTGGCCAATCAGCAAAAAACTGGACACGACGGCCAGGGCCATGACGGCAGCCGCCAGCACCAGCGGATTCCAGTCCATGAAGCGTGCCAAAGGAATCATCAACGGACCGACCATCAAGCCCAAGCCAACGGCAGCTTCAAACCACCCCACGTACAGGCCGCGCTTCTCGGGCGGAGCCGCTTCGGCCAGCCAGGATTCCCCGACGACCCAGACCACCCCGCCCCCGAGGCCCAGCACGCATGCGCCCAGCGCCCAGAGTCCGAACACCTCGGTCGCATTGAAAGACAGCAGACTGCCTAAAGCCAGCCCACACCCCAGCACCAGCGAGGCCACAAACCCCAGTCGCATGCTGATGCGATGTGCGCAGGCGCTCGAGCACAGAATGCCTACCCACATGGCGGCAGCCAGCCAACCCACCCGAAAGGCGCTTTCACCCCTTTGCGTCGCGGTCAGGGCCAGGTGCGTCAACGCGCCAAACTCGGCGGCCACGAACACAAAGTACAGCGCGGGGATCAGCCACAGCACGCGCGACATGGGCATCTGCCTCTGCCCTCTCAGCGCTGCGCTTGGACCCGCACCCGCTGCCCGTCCTGAATCAGCTTGCCGGGGAAGAGGACGACGGCTTCACCTGCTTGCAAGCCAGCCGTGATCCAGGCTTGGTTGGCATGGCGGTCGCGCACCTCGACATGGCGGGCGCGAGCCCGGTCGCCCTCGATCACCAGCACCTGCCAAGCCGCGCCCTGGCGCACCAGGGCACCGGTCGGTACGGTCAAGGCGTCGGCTTGGGCATAGAGCATGATCAGGGCCTCGACCCGATAGCCTTCGCCCAGACCGGCTGGCGGCGGCGCGAGGAAGTCCACGATCACATTCACGCGCTGCTCTTCAATGCCGAGCGCGGAGGTTTTTGTGAAAGCCACTGGCTCCACTCGCTGAATGCGGCCTTCGACGGCGGGCAGGTGGCGCCCCAGAGACAGGGTCACCGCGGCGTCGGCACGGATCTGCCCGACTTCGGCCGACAGCACATCGATCACGGCTTCCAGCGCTGCCGTGTTGCCGACGGCCAGCAGCGCTTGGCCGGCAGACACCGGGCCAGCGCTGCCCTGATGCAACTCGATGACGTGACCATCCACCGGGCTGCGCAGGGTCAGGGATTTGGTGTCGGCGCGGGGGGCCATGCTGGCGACCAGCGCTGCCTGGGCCTCGGATAGGCCGAAGGCGGCAACGTCCTGCTGCGCTCGGGCCGAAGCGAGCGCCTGTTCAGCCAGTCGCAAGGTTCGTTGGGCCGCTGCGTTCGCTGCGCTGGTGGTAAAGCCCTGATCGGCCAGTTGTCGGGCACGTTCGGCGTCGTCGCGCACCTGCGCCAGTTGCAGCCGGGTCTGTTCCAGTTGGGCATCGGCGGCGCGCCGTGCAGCTTGGGCGCTGCCGATCCGTTGCGTCAGTACTTGCCGGTTGCGTTCGTCCAGCAGGGGCGCGGCCAGTGGTCGCAGTTCGGCCACCGCGTCACCCTCAGCCACCGGGTCGCCCACACGCAGGGTGGGGCGCAGCAGTTCACCTGTCACCGGGGCGTGGATCACGTAGCGGTGTTGCAACCGCAGTCGGCCATCTTCGCGCAGGGTCTGCTCGAAACGACCCACCGTGGCGGTGGCCGCTTCCACCGTCAGCGGACGCGGTCGGTAGGCGGCATACAGGCCGACCAGCACCAGCGCCAGTACGATCAGCCAGACTGTGCGTCGGCGCCAGGAACCCGAGGAGCGTGTGGGGTCAGTCATACACGTACTTTCAAAACGGCTACCAGGTCGAGCTGGTCCACCTGCCGCCGCACCAGCAAGGCACTGGTGATGGCAGCGACCAGCATGATAAGCACCGCCGATGCATAGGTTGACGGGGCAATGATGACGGGAAAATCGAAAGCATCGGAGGCCATCAGGGCCATGAGCAAGTGGGCCAGCCCCCAACCCATGGCGGTACCCAGCGGCAAGGCCACCAGCACCATCAGGGCTAGTTCACTCAACAGCAGCACCGACACCTCGCGGCGCGTCATCCCGAGTACGCGCAGGCTGGCGAGTTCCCAGGCGCGTTCGGACAGCGCGATCCGTGCCGTGTTGTACATGATGCCGACGGCCATGGCGACGGCAAACAGCGTCAGGACGCCGCTGAAGATACCCATGATGCGTGCTGTGGTCTGTTGGAAGTTGTCGAGCGTGCTGGACTTGTCGAACACCGAGTTGATGGCCGGGGCGTCCCGGATGGCGCGCCAGAAAGCTTCCTGGGCCAGCGGATCGGTCTGCAAGGCGGCGTTGGCCGCGCCGTCGCCGTCGCCAGCCAGGCGATTCAGCGTGTCGAGCGACATGTAGAGTTGTTGACCAAACAGGGTGTTGACCACGTCCACCACTTCAACCTCTACCTCGCGCTGACTCCAGAGCCGAAAGGTCAGTTGCACCTGACTGCCGGGGGATGCCTGCAGTTCTCGCGCCAGCAAGGCCGACAGGATCACGCCCTCGGCGGGGGGTGCCGCCGGGCCGTGCTGGGCATCGACCAGACGCAGCAGGCGGGGGGCGGGTTGCAGGCCCATGACCACGGTGTCGGTCTGATGCCCCTGGTGGTGCGCCCGTACCGGCTCCATCCGATAGACCTCGGCGTCGATCACGCCGGGCAGACGCTGGAGCTCGTGTACCACGCCGGGGGGTACAGGGCGATGAAAACTCAGCATCACATCGCCCTGTTGCACCCGGCGGAACTGGGTATCGATCATGTGGTTGATGGTGTCGAGCCAGAAAGCACCGGAGATTTGCAACGCCACCGCCATGGCCATGCCCCCGATGGTGAAGACCGCACGCAGCGGGCGGCGCTCAAACTGGCGGATCACCATCAGGGTGCCGGTGGCAACATGGCGACCCAGCCCCAGCCGTTCGAGCACGCTGGCCCGGTACGCGGGTGGGGCGGGCGGCTGCATGGCCTGCGCCGGACTGAGCCGCACCACTGCACGGATGGCCGACCAGGTGCCAGCGGCGGCGGCCAGCGCGGCCATGCCGACCGACAGCAGCACCAGCCAGGTTCGGCTGGTGTAGCTGAGCTGGTGGAAGCGGAACATCTCGTCGTAGAGCGACAGCATGCTGCGGCCAATGAACACGCTCAGCACCAGGCCAGCGAACACGCCCATGGCAGCGATCAGCAGCGACAGTTGGAGGTAGTGCCAGCCGATGTCGGCGTTGTGGTAGCCCAGCGCCTTGAGGGCCGCGATCTGGTTGCGCTGCGTAGTCACCTGACGGCTGATCACCCCATTGAGCACCAACATGGCCACCGCCAGGAAGATGGCGGGCAGCACCGTGCCCATGACCCGCAACTGCGACATCTCGTCCTGCACGATCTTGGCCGATAGCTGCCGGTCGCGACCCACGGCGCCGATGCTGCCATAGGGCGTGAGCAGGGCGTCCACCATGTCGATCACACGTTCGGCCTGCGCCTGCGGAGCCAGCGCCAGGGCAACCTGGTTGAAGGCACCTTCCATGTCGAACAGTTGGGCCATGCGCTGGTGGTCGATCCACCAGATGCCGTAGCGGGTGTCGTCTGGCGCACCGCCCTGGGTGGCAAACACGTATTCGGGGGAAATCACTGTGCCCACCAGATGCACCTGCTGCTGGCGTCCGTTCAGCACGGCCCAGACGGTGTCGCCCGGCTGCAGTCCTCGTGCGCTGGCAAAGCGGTCGTTGACCAGCGCTTCGAGTTGGGCACCGGCTTCGGGCCAGCGTCCCTGCACCAGGGTGAGCCGGTTCAACCCTTGTGAGTCGGCATGCACCCGCGCCAGATCCAGACCGATGAAGCGGCCCGTCACCGGGGCGTCCGTGTCCCCCAAATCGAGGCGCGTATCGAAGCCGATACCGGCCTGGACGTGAACCACGCCCTCGATGGCCGCCAGCCGGTGCTCCAGGTGCAGTGGCGCGCGCCGCACCTGGGCGAACACATCAGCAAAGTGGTTGGCACGGTAAAAACCGTCACGCGCCGATAGCAGCGAATCATGCACCGAAAACATGCCCACGAAGCCAGCCACCCCGATCGCCACCACCATGGCGATGGTGAGTGCCTGGGCGTAGAGCCGCTGCAGGTCACGCCAGAGCTTGATGTGCAGCGCCTTCATGGGCCCTCACCAGGAAAGTGCGCTGGCGGGCCGTTTGTCCGGGTTGGCGCGAGCCTCCACAATGCGTCCATCGGCCAAGCGTAGCACCCGGTCGGCCATCTGGGCAATGGGGGCGTTGTGGGTGATGACCAACGTGGTGGTGCCCAGCGTCTGGTGGATGTGCTCCATCGCCTGCAGCACCAGGACGCCGGTGGCGCAGTCGAGCGCACCGGTGGGCTCGTCGCCCAGCAGCACGGCGGGTCGTTTAGCGATCGCCCGGGCGATGGCGACGCGCTGCTGCTCGCCGCCCGACAGTTGTGAAACGAAATGATCGGCCCGGTTGCTCAGACCCACCAAGGCCAGCGCCGCCTCGGGCGGCATGGGGTCGATGCACAGGTCGGTCACCAGGCTGACGTTCTCGCGGGCGGTCAGGCTGGGGATCAGGTTGTAGAACTGGAACACGAAGCCCACGTGTTCGCGCCGGTAGCGGGTCAGTTCGGCGTCTTTGGCGCCGATCAGTTCGTGGGTCTGCCCGCGATGTGTCCAGCAGGCGCTGCCGGCGGTGGCGGTATCCAGCCCGCCCAGAATGTTGAGCAGCGTCGATTTGCCGCTGCCCGAAGCCCCCAGCAAGACCACAAACTCGCCGCGCCGGATGTCCAGATCGACGCCGCGCAAGGCGTGAACCGCTGAAGGCCCCTCACCATAGACCTTGGACAGACCGCGCGCCCTGAAGACCAAATTCTGATCACCGTCATGCATCGCCATGGACACATTATCCCCCTGCAGGCGGCATGGGTAGCACAAAATGTTGCTGTGCAACAAAAAACGGCTCAAGCCATGGATAATGGTTGCACCGCATGGAACACGGCCCGTCCACCCCACCTTCCACCCTGGAGTTGAGCTGACATGAGAAAAAAATCCGCCCCCACCGCCACGCCCTCCTCTTGCCTGCCCATCGATCTGGCCTTGCAAGGCGGTGGCTCGCATGGTGCCTACACCTGGGGCGTACTCGATCGCCTGCTGCAAGAGGAGCGGCTGGAGTTTGCTGGCATCAGCGGCACCAGCGCGGGTGCCATGAATGCCGTGGCGCTGGCCGCCGGGCTGATGGAAGGCGGGCGTGAAGGCGCACGAGCCACCCTGCGCCGTTTCTGGACCCAGGTCGGTGCCCATTCCCCATTTGCCGCCCTGCAACCGTGGTGGCTGACCGGCAACCCGTGGCTGGAGACCTGGCAACAGTGGGCACGCGAGGCCACGTCCTGGTGGAGTCAACAGGCCAAGCCCACCTTGTCGCCCTACGGCTTCAATCCGCTCAACCTCAACCCCTTGCAGCGGATTGTGGAAAACACGATCGACTTTGAGCGGGTGCGCACCTGCCACAAGACGCGCCTGTTCATTGCCGCGACCCAGGTCAGCACGGGCGCGTTGCGGGTGTTCCGGCAAAACGAGCTGACCGCCGACATGGTGATGGCATCGGCCTGCCTGCCCTTGCTGTTCCAAGCGGTCGAGATCGATGGCGAGGCTTACTGGGATGGCGGTTATGCGGGCAATCCGTCGCTGCAGCCCTTGATTCAGGAGAGCCCCGCCGACGATCTGCTGCTGGTGCAGATCAACCCACGTCGGCGTCACGACTCGCCCCGCCAGTCGCCCGACATTCTGGACCGCATCAACGAAATCACCTTCAATGCCAGCTTGCTCAAGGAGTTGCGTTCGCTGCAACTGCTCAAGAGCCTGATTGCGGAAGATGACGCGCCGACACGCGCCTACCGCGACCCCTTGTTTGCGCGGGTACAGGCCCTGCGGGTACACCGCATCGATGCCGATGACGCCCTGCGTGACCTCGGCGCATCCACCAAGCTGCGCACCGACCCGCTGTTCCTGAACCAGTTGTTCGAGCGCGGTCGGGCCGCCGCCGACGCCTGGCTGGCACAGCATGGCCCCGCTCTGGGCAAACACGCCACCCTCGACCTGCAGCAGGCATGCCAACTGTGATGGGCATTTTCGGCATAGGCTTGTCGCTGCTGCTGCTGATGGTGCTGGCCTACCGGGGGGTGAGCGTGCTCCTGCTGGCACCCCTGATGGCTTTGCTGGCGGTGCTGTTCAGCCCCGGCACCCCGGTGCTGGCCAGCTACACCCAAGTCTTCATGCCGGCCCTGGGCGGCTTCGTGATCGCCTTCTTCCCGCTGTTTTTGCTCGGGGCGGTGTTTGGCAAGCTGATGGAGGCTTCGGGCGCTGCGCTGGTGATCGCACGCGCCATCGTCGCCAGGCTGGGGGAGCAGCGTGCCATTCTGGCCATCGTGCTGGCCTGCGCGGTGCTCACCTACGGCGGGGTTTCGCTGTTTGTGGTGGCGTTTGCCGTCTATCCGATTGCGGCGGCGCTGTTTCGGCAGGCCCAAGTGCCCAAGCGGCTGATTCCGGGCACCATCGCGCTGGGGGCTTTCACCTTCACCATGACCGCGCTGCCGGGTACACCAGCGATTCAGAACGCCATCCCGATGCCTTATTTCGGCACCACGCCGTTTGCCGCCCCCGGGCTGGGCGTAATCGCTGGCTTGATCATGTTCGGCTTCGGGGTCTGGTGGCTGAACTACCGCGCCGCCGTCGCCGCCCGAGCCGGTGAAGGCTACGGCCATCACCCCGATGAGCAGACCGTTGCCGGGGGGGAGCAGGCCCAAGCCCAAGCCCAAGCTGCGGCCTCAGGCATGGGGCATGCACCCATCGAAGCGGGGCAAGCCGCCACCCCGACCGCAGTGGCCCAAGCCCCGTCGGGTCGTGTGGTTGCCCTGGCCATGGCACCGGTGGTGCTGGTGATCGCCCTCAACTACCTGCTGGCCACCTGGGTGTTTGCGGCGTTGGACACCAGCTACTTGGCCGAAAGCCGTTTTGGCAACACCCACATCGGGGCGCTGCGCGGCATTTGGGCGGTGCTGGTGGCGCTGGCGGCGGCCATCGTGCTGATCATCGTGTTGCAGCGCCAGCAACTCACCCATCTGGGCCAGACGCTCGAACAAGGGGCCACCGGCTCGGTCATGCCGCTGCTCAACACCGCCTCCCAAGTCGGCTTTGGTGCCGTGATCGCCTCGCTGGCCGGTTTTGTGCTGATCCGCGACATGGTGCTGGGCATCGCGCCCGATAACCCGCTGATTTCGATGTCGATCGCGGTCAACATCCTGGCCGGCATCACCGGCTCGGCCTCGGGGGGCATGAGCATCGCCCTGCAAACCTTGGGTGACACCTGGCTGGCCATGGGGCAGGCCGCAGGCATTTCGCCCGACTTGCTGCACCGCGTGACCACCATTGCCACCGGCGGGCTGGATTCGCTGCCGCACAACGGGGCGGTCATCACGCTGCTGGCGATCTGCGGGCTGACGCACCGCCAGTCGTATGTCGATATTTTCGTGGTGGCGGTGCTGATTCCGCTGCTGTCGCTGGCCACGGTGGTGACGCTGGGAACCCTGTTCGGCGCTTTCTGAAGCTGGTGCGCCCGCTGGCCCCGGCCATGCCAGAGGGTGCGCCGGGTGGTACATTGACGGCCCATGAAATCCGATCTGCTGGCCCTGTCGGCCATCGTGTTGTGGGCCTCGCTGGCGGCGCTGGGCGTGTCGCTGGCCCATGTGCCGCCCTTTTTGCTGACCGGTCTGGGCTTGCTGGTCGGCAGCCTGATTGCGCTGCCGTTGTCGGGTTTTCGCTGGCGTGAGTGGGCGTTGCCGCTGGGCACACTCGGCTTGGGCGTGTATGGCTTGTTTGTTTACCACTTGCTGCTTTTCATGGCCCTGCGCAGCGCACCGGCGGTGGAAGCAAACCTCATCAATTACCTGTGGCCGCTGGGGATGGTGGTGCTGGCTCCACTGGTGTTGCCCGGCACCCGCCTGACCTGGACGCATGTGGCCGCTGCGCTGCTGGGTTTTGCCGGGGCCGCCGTGGCCATACTGGGGCGCGGCGCGGCAGATGGCGCACCCTTGAGCGGCGGGCTGCATATCGGCTATCTGTACGCACTCGGGGCAGCCCTGGTCTGGGCCACCTATTCGCTCGGCACGCGGCGCGTGCCGCCTTTCAAAACGGCTGCAGTGGGCAGCTTTGCGGCCCTGTCGGGTCTGCTGGCGCTGGCTTGCCATGTGCTGTTCGAGCCTGCCGTGGCGCTGTCGGGCCGCGACTGGGCACTGATCGTCCTGCTCGGCCTGGGCCCGCTGGGCGGGGCGTTTTTCCTCTGGGACGCAGCACTCAAGGCGGGCAACCCGCAGCGCATCGGTCTGCTGGCTTTTCTCACGCCCTTGCTTTCCACACTGGTGATTCTGGTCAGCACCGGGCAGTCACTGAGCCTGTCCGTCGGGCTGGCGGCGGCCATGATCATCGCTGCCGCCCTGTGGGGCCGCCGCGCCTGACCCGTCAGGCCTGGACCAGCTTGAAGACGGCGGTGCTGGCGCGCAGGTTGGGCAGCAGCCGCACTTCCTGGCCTTGCTCCAAGCCGAAACTGTCGCTGATCAGCAAGCCCATGCGTTGCACCAGCACCTCGAAGTCGGCGTAGGTGCCGACCCGGATGTTGGGCGTGTCGTACCACTGGTAGGGCAGCCGTTTGGTCACGGGCATGCGGCCCATCAGCACGCTCAGGCGATTCGGCCAGTGCGCAAAGTTGGGGAAGGCGACGATCGCCTGCCGCCCCACACGGGCGGTTTCGCGCAGCATGGTTTCGGTGTTGCGCAGGTGTTGCAGGGTGTCGATCTGCAGCACCAGGTCGAAGCTGTTGTCCTCGAACATGGCCAGCCCGTCTTCTAGGTTGAGCTGCAGCACGTTGATGCCGCGCTGCAAGCAGGCCTGCACCTTGCGGTCGTCGATTTCCACGCCGTAGCCGGTGCAGTGCCGGTGGTCGCGCAGATAGGCCAGCAAGGTGCCGTCGCCACAGCCGAGGTCGAGGATGTGGGAGCGCGCCGGCACCAAGCGGGCCATCGATTCGAGTATCAGGCGGTCGCTCATGCCTTGCCTCCGGCGGGCAGGTCGCGTGCCACCTGCTGTTCGAAATAGGCCCGGATGGCCGCGTGGTAGCGCGGATCGTCGAGCAAAAAGGCGTCGTGCCCGTGCGGGGCGTCGATCTCGGCGTAGCTGACGTCGAGCCGGTTGTCGAGCAGCGCCTTGAGCACCTCGCGGCTGCGTGCCGGCGAGAAGCGCCAGTCGGTGCTGAAGCTGATCAACAGAAACCGGGCCCGCGCCGTGGCCAGAGCGGCGCTCAGGTCGCCTTCGTGGTGGCGGGCCGGGTCGAAATAGTCCAGCGCCCGGGTGATGAGCAGGTAGGTGTTGGCGTCGAAGTACTCGCTGAACTTGTCACCCTGGTGGCGCAGGTAGCTCTCGATCTGGAATTCGATGTCCTGGGTGGTGTAGCGGTAGGCCAGACGCTCGACTGCGCCGACGTCACCGGCCTGGACAGCTTGCACCAGCGGCTTGAGCTGGCGACCGAACTTCTCGTTCATCACGTCGTCGCTCAGGTAGGTGATGTGCCCGATCATGCGGGCAATGCGCAGGCCGCGCCGGGGCAAGGTGCCGTGGCGCAGGTAGTGGCCACCATGAAAGTCAGGGTCGGTCACGATGGCACGCCGGGCCACCTCGTTGAAGGCTATGTTTTCAGCCGTCAGGTTGGGCGCACTGGCCACCACCACCGCATGGCGCACCCGCTGGGGGTATTGCAGCGTCCAGCTCAGTGTCTGCATGCCGCCCAAGCTACCGCCCACCACGGCGGCGAGTTGGCCGATACCCAGCGCCTCCAGCAGTCGAGCCTGAGCATTGACCCAATCTTCCACCGTGACGACCGGAAAGTCAGCCCCCCAGGGTTGCTGGGTTGCCGGGTTCAGGTGCGTCGGCCCGGTGGAGCCAAAGCAGGAACCCAGGTTGTTGACGCCTATCACAAACCACCGATCGGTATCGATCGGTTTGCCGGGGCCGATCAGGTTGTCCCACCAGCCTTCGCTGCGCGCGATGGGCTGGCCGTTGGCGTCGGCGTAGCGGCCGGCCACATGGTGGCTGGCGTTCAAGGCATGGCAGACCAGCACGGCATTGGAGCGGTCGGCATTCAGGGTGCCGTAGGTCTCGTAAACGAGTTCGTAGCCCGACAGCACCGCACCGCTTTGCAGCAGCAGTGGCGCATCGAATCGCAGGGTGTGTGGCGTGACGATCACTGGCAAAAACTCAAACGGGAAAACCCGGTGCCGCAAGTGCCATCAGCACAGGGAGATCGGCGGGGCAACCGGGTCGCACCTGTTTAGCGGCATTTCTTACGCGCCCGCAATCCGGACATCAAATCGGCGCTGGTCAAGTATAGAGGCAACTGCGGCTGTTGTGGCTGCGCAACGAAATTGGACTCGATCGACCACGCTTGGGCGGTTTATTCGGACTTGATCGGGGTTGGATGGCCCATTCGCAGAAAAAACCCCCCGCACCTCATGGACAAGGCGCATAATGCATCAGCCTGCAATCCCAATGCGCAGGTTGGTCGGGTGATTGGTCAGTTTCGCATGCCACAGCAGCCAGGTAAGCGGTTTCGTCGTGCTAACGGGGCTCCATCGCTATTTTGTTTTTTTGTGTTTTCAGGAGTCCCTGGTAATGGGCAACAAACTGTACGTCGGCAATCTTCCTTACACCGTGCGCGACGACGATCTGCAGCAGGCTTTCGGCGCTTTCGGCCAAGTCAACAGCGCCAAAGTCATGATGGAACGCGACACCGGTCGCTCCAAAGGCTTCGGCTTCGTGGAAATGGGCAGCGATTCCGAAGCCCAGTCCGCCATTCAAGGCATGAACGGTCAGTCGCTCGGCGGTCGTAGCTTGGTGGTGAACGAAGCGCGCCCAATGGAGGCGCGTCCGCCCCGCTCCGGCGGTGGTGGCTTTGGCGGCGGTGGCCGTCGTGAAGGTGGCTACGGTGGTGGTGGCAACGAAGGCGGCTTCCGCAGCCCCTACGGTGGCGGCGGTCGTCGCGAAGGCGGCGGCGGTGGCCGCGGCGGTTACTGATCTGTTTCCCCTCAACCCCGCTCGGTGAATCCGGCGGGGTTTGTTGTTTTCAGGGCCGCGCTTGCAGCGTGACCCTGACGCGCCCTTCGAAGATCGCTTCGGCCCGATCGTCACGGTAGACCATCGAATCGGCTTGCATCTGGTCGTGATCGCGCATCAGCGTCACAGGCTGATCCGAGCGCAGCTCATCGAGGCCAACGTCGTAGATGATGGACTCGCCCCGGAATTCGAGTCGAGGCAATCGCTGTCCGCTGGGGAAAACCCAGGCTTCGCGGGTGATGGTCACATCCCCGGTGAGTTGATAGAAAGTCTGCGCGTCATTGGTGATCAGCGTCTGGGCCTGCGCGGTGGTCAGACGGCCTTGCTCGTTGACTGAGCGCAACCGGGCCTGATCCACATGCACCGTGTTGTCGATGGGGTAGTGGCGCAGCTCAAGCCCCTCGATTTCAGTGCGCAGTCGCCCCTCCCCATCAAAGGTGCGGACTGCAAATTCGCGCATGAAATAATCCGGTTCCTGCGACACGGCACGGGGTGGGCGCGGCTCTTGCGGGCCAGGGGTCTGGCTGACCAACCAGAAGCTCGCCAGCGCAATCAGACCCATCAAGACCACGGGCAGATACAGCGACGCTTTAAGCCACCACCATTGCCAAGCCCGCCAGGCCCGCCCACTCCAGCGCCCCATGCGCGAAGCACGCAGCCCCGGTGCGGCCGACGGCGGTGGTGGCAAGGCGGCGCTCACGCCGCAGCTTCCTGCAGCAGCTTGACATAGTGGCCTTGCGCCACCAGCAGCAGGTCGCACAATTCGCGTACGGCACCCTGCCCGCCTGGCCGCTGCGTGATGTGGTGGGCCTGAGCCAGCACCTCGGCGTGGGCACCCGGGGGCGCGACGGCCAGCGCACAGCGCCGCAACACCGGCAGGTCGGGCCAGTCATCGCCCATGGCGGCGGCCTGCGACCAATCGAGCTGCAAGCTCTCCAGCAGAGCCTCGGCGGCGGGGCGCTTGTCTTCGGTGCCGAAACGCGCATGCGTCACCCCGAGGGCCTGCAGACGCAAGCGCAACGCGGCCGAGTCGCGCCCGGTGATGACGGCGGGCGTGATGCCGGCGCGTTGCAGCAGCTTCAGGCCGTGGCCGTCGAGCGCGTGAAAACGCTTCAGGGCTTCGCCCGACTCCGAAAAATAGAGGCGACCATCGGTCATCACCCCATCGACATCGAAAAACACCACTTGCACCGTTTGCGCCCGCAGCAGCAGCGCCGGGGCAAAGTTCAGGGCCGGTGCTGCCGGACCGTGGCTGGGCGCGTTCATCAGATCACCTTGGCCCGCATCAGGTCGTGGCTGTTGAGGGCACCGCAGAGTCGGCCTTCGGCATCGACCACCAGCACGCTGTTGATGCGGTGGGTCTCCATCAGGTCGGCGGCTTCCACGGCCAGGGCATCGGGCGGTATGGTTCGTGGCGTCGGGTGCATCACGTCTCGGGCTTGCAACGACTGCAAGGACAGTCCTTTTTCAATCAGGCGGCGCAGGTCGCCATCGGTGAAGATGCCCAGCGGCCGCCGCTGGGCGTCCACCACGGCGGTGGCACCCAAGCCTTTGGCGCTGATTTCCCGCATCAGTTCCGGCAGACTGGCATCCAGGCCCACCCAGGGGGCCTGATCGGCAGACCGCATCACGTCGCTGACCAGCGTCAGCAGCTTGCGCCCCAGTGCGCCGCCGGGGTGGGAGCGGGCGTAGTCATCGACCTTGAAGCCACGGGCATCGAGCAGGGCCACGGCGAGCGCGTCGCCCATCGCGAGCTGGGCCGTGGTACTGGCTGTGGGGGCAAGGTTGTGCGGGCAGGCTTCTTTGTCCACCCGCGTGTCGAGCACCACGGACGCATGCCGCCCCAAGGTCGAGTCGGCCCGACCGGTGATGGCCACCAGCGGCACGCCCAGCCGCTTGATGAAAGGCACGATGGTGACCAGTTCATCGCTTTCGCCACTGTTGCTGATGGCCAGCACCGCGTCACTAGGGGTGATCATGCCGAGGTCGCCATGACTGGCTTCAGCCGGGTGAACGAACAACGCCGGGGTGCCGGTCGAGGCCAACGTGGCGGCAATCTTGCGCCCGATATGCCCGCTCTTGCCCATGCCGGTGACGACGACGCGCCCAGCGCAGCCGAGCAGCACGGCGACGGCCTGCACAAAGCGGTCATCGAGCCGATCGGCCAGAGCCGTCACGGCAGCGGCTTCGATGGCCAGGGTGTCACGAGCCAACTGCAGGATTCGATCGGTGGACGGGCGGCGCATGGGCGGGATTATCCAACAAGCGCCAGCGCAGGGGCGAGGCGGGGCGGCTGCTCGGTCATGGGGCATCTCTCAGGGGGCTGTCAGGGGGGCTGTCACTGGGGGCGCTGCCCGTGGATAATGCGGTGATGGACACTTCTGCCTACCTCAAGTCCCACATCCGCACCGTGCCGGACTGGCCCGCCCCGGGCGTGCAATTCCGTGACATCACGCCCTTGCTCCAGGACCCGAAAGTGTTTCGGGTGCTGATCGACGCGTTCGTGCACCGTTACATGGAAAGAGGCGCCCGCCCCGACGTGGTGGCAGGGCTGGACGCGCGCGGGTTCATCATGGGCGCGGTGCTGGCCTACGAATTGGGCGTGGGCTTCGTGCCCATCCGCAAAAAAGGCAAGCTGCCCTTCACCACCATTGCCGAAACCTATGAGCTGGAGTATGGCTCAGCCACCGTGGAACTGCACACCGATGCGGTACAGCCCGGCGACCGGGTGTTGCTGATCGACGACCTGATTGCCACCGGTGGCACCATGATGGCGGGCAAGAATCTGCTCGAAAAACTGGGGGCCCGCGTGGTCGAGGGGGCGGCCATCGTGGCGCTGCCGGAACTCGGTGGGGTGGAGCGCCTGACATCGACCGGCCTGCCTGTGCACACCTTAATCGAATTCGACGGCCATTGAGCGACTCAGCGAAGATCACCCATTTGCGTGTCGCTCAGGGGGTGGTCGCTGGAGGTCGTTCGTTTGACCAAGACTTCAGTGGCCGCGAAATCCGGCGTTGTCGCTGGGAAGCCCGCAGATGATCGGCCTGCCAGTAGTGCCCGTTGCAAAGCCGTGATTTCATCATGCGTGATGGCCTCGTGAAGCGCGTCATGGCTGGCGGGTGCCACGGCCTTGGGCGTGTCACCGGGCGTGAGGATGCGCCAATACACCGACTTGACCAGCAAGTGCGATCGCTCCTGGGCCAGTACGCGCAGTCCATTCTCCAGGCCCGCCTGCCCTCCCGCCATTCCTTGCAAAGCCTCGGACTGGACGTCCATCAGCACCAGATAAGACAGGCCGTCTGGATCGAGCGTCAGCACCTTGAATCTGTAGGCACTGGAAAGCACGCCCGCACGCAGCATACCCTCCCGAATCACTCCGTACAACGCGTCACGACGTGCATGACGCAGCAGCTTCTGCGGCGAGATGGTCGCCGTGTCGCGGGATGAGGGAGTTCGCGCCGCGTCTTTCTCGGGCGGCGTCGAGCGCCAGGAAGCCAGCCACTGCGACCACCAGCTTTTCTTGGAGTCGGGTTTTGTCATTGCTGCGCCTTTTGGGCCAATTTGCGCTACATGGGGCGCATGTTCTGCCCCCATTGTGCACCCACACTCCCTGTTTTGACCGATACTATCCAACCGAATATTGTTGACCCTTACAGGAGAACGCATGAACACGACTGCGATCAGCCCGAAGAGCAAAACGGGCATGGCCACACAAGGGGGCTCCGAATACCTCACTTTCCGCTTGGGCGCCGAAGAGTACGGCATCGACATCCTGAGGGTTCAGGAGATTCGTTCGTTCGAAGATCCCACCCGCATCGCCAACTCCCCTCCTCACATCAAGGGCGTGGTGAACCTGCGCGGCGTCATCGTGCCGGTGGTCGATCTGCGCATCAAGCTGAATTGTGAAAAAGTCGACTACAACAGTTTCACGGTGGTCATTGTCTTGAACGTCAAGGGTCGGGTGGTCGGCGCTGTAGTCGATTCCGTCTCGGATGTGCTCGAACTACCCCAAAGTGACATTCGTCCCGCGCCCGACATGGCCAGCGGGTCGGTGGACACCGCCTTCATCACTGGCATTGCCAGTGTGGGCGAACGCATGCTGATCTTGATGGATATCGAACTGCTGATGTCCAGTGCCGACATGGGATTGATGGATGCCGTGGCGGCCTGACCCCTATTGATCTTGCGGGTATCTTGTATGAACATGTTGAAATTGATGCGGCTATTCACCATCCGTTGGCGCATGCTGGGGGCCATTGGCGTGGTGCTGGCCTTGCTGGTTGCCCTGGGCAGCGTCGGTCTGTGGGGGATGAGCCGGATGCAGGCCTTCAACCAGCATTTCGTCGATCGATCATTCGCCGACTCCATGACGGTGAGTGCGTTGAAAGTCGGTCTGGGCGACATGCGCCGTTACGAGCGCGACATGATCATCCACTACGCGACTCCGGAACGTGTGGTCGCCAGCAAGCAAAGCTGGGACGTGGCCTGGCAACAGGTGCAGGACACGCTCACCGCGATCCAGGCGGGCCAGAACCCCGACAACATCCGGCTGGCTCAGGGCATGCTTGAACAACTGCAGGTTTACGTTCAGGCGCTTGAGCCTGTTTCACGGCAACTGGCGGCCGAGGCATTTGACTCTGCCACGACCGCCAACCGGTTGCTGCGACGGGGCCACGAAGCCTTTGACCGGGTGGATCAACTCGCAGATGAACTGGTGCAGACCATTGAGGCCGACGTCACATCCGCCCATCAGGAGGCGCAGTCCACCTCGCGCTGGCTGTTGCTGGTTTTTCTGGTAGCGGTTGGGGTTGCCGTGGTCGTCGTCATACCCAGTACCCTAGCCAACATGGTCAGCATCACGCGTCCTTTGCAACAGGCCCAGGGCCTGGCGATATCGATCGCCCGTGGTGACCTCACGACCATCCCCGATCTGTCGGGCAAAGACGAGCTCACCGAGCTGATGCGCTGCCTGTCTGACATGCAGAACTCCCTGTCCCGCACCGTGGGCGAAGTGCGACAGGCGGCGGACAGCATCCGCATGGCCAGCGCCGAAATTGCCACCGGCAACCAGGACCTCAGCAACCGGACCGAGCAGACCGCCAACAATCTGCAGGACACGGCCAGCCGCATGGATCAGATCACCTCGACCGTCCAGCAGTCCAGCGAGGCGGCACGCGCCGCCATGTCGATGGCGCAAGGTAACGCGGACGTGGCCCAGCGCGGGGGCCAGGTGGTCAGCCAGGTGGTGTCCACCATGGACGAAATCAACACCAGCAGCCAGAAGATTCACGACATCATCGGCGTGATCGACGGCATTGCTTTCCAGACCAACATCCTGGCTCTGAACGCCGCTGTCGAGGCCGCACGCGCTGGCGAGGCCGGGCGCGGTTTTGCGGTGGTGGCGGGTGAAGTGCGTAGCCTGGCCCAGCGCAGCGCCGAAGCGGCGCGCGAAATCAAGCAACTCATCAGCACCAGCGTGAACAAGGTCAGCGCCGGGACGCAACTGGTCCACCAGGCGGGCCGCACCATCAGCGACATCGTGGACAACGCCCAGAAAGTCTCCAGCTTCATCGCCGACATCACCGAAGCCACCAGCAATCAGGCCCAGGGTCTTTCCGCGATCAATGGCACCGTCGGCGAGCTAGACCAAATGACCCAACAAAACGCGGCACTGGTCGAGCAAAGCGCGGCCGCTGCCGACAGCCTGCGTGATCAGGCGCAGCGTCTGGCGAATCTGGTGGCCGTCTTCCGGCTGATGGATGGGCACTCGGGTCACCCCCCCTTGATGCCCGCCGCCACCCGTGGTCATGGTGCCGCGATCGGTTACCAGGGCCCTGATCGTCGACTCAAACCCCGTTAAGCACGAGCCGACTTACGTCCCCACACGCACACGCCCCCACTTTTTTGATCCTGCGCATGCACGCTCCCCCGCTCGCGATCCAGCCCTTGCAGTCGCTGAATGGTGACCGCTGGTCGTATCATCCGCTGGCGGGATGCGCGGGGCCAGCGGCGGACAATCCTGATGCACCCCTCCATGGCCACTGAACCCCACTTTTCAGAGGCGCTGCCCAGCACCTCGGGAGCGCCCGAGAAGGTCGATGCGGTGGTGCGTAGCGGGCATCTTTCCGTGGCGGCATTGCTCAACCAACTCCGACATGCCTTCGTCGCGCTCGACGCCGACGGCCGTGTCGTGGATTACAACGCCACGGCCGTCGACATGCTTGCGCTGCCGCAAGCCTTGCTGAACCAACGCCCCCTGATCGATGAGGTGATCCGCTTTCAGCACGAGAAGGGGTACCTGCAGGGGGATCTCCCCTATCTGTTGCATCGTGTCTGGCACCACCTGCGGCGCGTCCAGCAGACGACAGAGCCTCACATCTATTCCTTCACTGCGGGCAGGGGGCGTACCCTCCAGGGCTCCACCGTCGCACTGCCCGGCGGGGGCTGGGTACGGACTTACACCGACGTCAGCAAGCATGTCCAGGCCCTGGCCGACCTGCGTGAGAGCGAGGAGCGCTTTCGCAGCCTGACCGAATTGTCGGCCGACTGGTACTGGGAATGGGATGCCGACTGCCGCTACACCCGTTTTGAAGGGCGTTTTGCGCGTGACCGTTTGCTGCCTGAACAGTTTCTGGGGCGTCGCCCCTGGGACGTGCCCAGCCTGAATCTGACTCAGTTGCATGATTGGGCGCCGCTCCAAGAAGCGGTAGCCCGCCGCGAAATCTTTCGGCGCTGGGAGGTGCAGCGTGTCCTGCCGAACGGCCTCGATTTCTGGTGCGCCCTCAGCGGCATGCCGATTCTTGACGGCACCGGTCGTTTCCTGGGGTATCGCGGTGTGGGTCGCGACATCACCCCGCGCAAAGCGGCCGAAGCCGTGGTGCAGCGTCTGGCGTTTTACGACAGCCTCACCGGTTTGTACAACCGCAGCGCGTTTCAGGACCGGCTCCAGAAGGTCCAGGCGGCCAGCACTCGCTCAGGCACCTGGGCCGCGCTGTGTTTCATCGATCTCGACAATTTCAAGGACATCAACGACGTGCATGGCCATTCGGTGGGCGATGACGTCTTGCGGCAGACGGCTCAGCGCTTGCAGACCACCGTACGATCCATGGACACGATCGGGCGCTTGGGAGGGGATGAATTCATCGTCTTGCTCGAAGACTTGTCTCATGACCGCGAACAAGCGGCCTTGATGGCCAATGCGATTGGAGAAAAAATCCGTTCCGCGCTGGAGCCTTCGCTCACGGTGGAGACCAATGAAGTGATCGCCACACCCAGTATCGGGATTGCCCTCTTCAGTGGCTCTGAGGAACCCATGGAGGATATCTTCCGCCGTGCGGACCTGGCCATGTACGCATCGAAGGCGGCAGGGCGCAATGCAGTCCGTTTTTTTGACCCCGCGTTGCAGGACCGCGCACTGGAACGGGCCGCCTTGCAGCGAGCCATGCGCCAAAGCCTGCGCGATGGCCACTTTGCCCTGTACGGCCAGCCTATTGTGGACGGTCACGGGCGCACTCAGGGGATCGAGGGGTTGCTGCGCTGGAAAAGCCCAACCCGCGGCATGGTCTCGCCCGCGCAGTTCATTCCACTGGCTGAAGAGTCCGGCTTCATCCTGCCACTGGGGCAGTGGGTGCTGGAGCAGGCCTGCGCCACCCTGGCTTCCTGGCAGAACGATGCGCACCGTTCCCAGTGGTTTCTGGCGATCAACCTGAGTGCCAAACAACTGCGACAAGCTGATTTCGTGAACCAGGTGCAGGGTGCTCTGGAGCAGGCGGGCGCCCGCCCGTCTCGTCTCAAGCTGGAACTGACGGAAAGCCATCTGCTGCACGACGTGGAAGACACCATCGTCAAGATGGAAGTGCTCTCGGCGCTGGGGGTGAGGTTTGCGCTCGACGATTTCGGCACCGGCTATTCTTCACTGGCCTACCTCAAGCGCCTGCCGCTGGCCCAGCTCAAAATCGACCGGTCGTTCGTGCGCGACTTGCTCGACGACCCGAACGATGCGGCCATCGTGCGCACCATGTTGCAACTGGCACAAAGCCTGGACCTGACCGTGGTGGCCGAAGGGGTCGAGACGGCGGCACAGTTCGAAGCCCTGTGGGCCATGGGGTGCCGCCTGTTCCAGGGCTACCACTTCGGCCGACCAGAACCTTGGTGAGGGTAGTCGGGCCAGCGTCGGGGCGGGTCGGCCCGGCTTGCGCATCCACTCTCTACAATCAGCCCATCGTCAACACGTCGCCTCTGGAGGTGCCCGCATGGTTCCCCATCTCGTCACGGCCCTCACTGGCCCGATCAACGAACTCGAACAGCGCATCCTCGAATCCACGCCGGTCATCGAGCGCTGGTTCCGCTTGGAATGGATGGAGCATACGCCCCCGTTCTACAGTTCGGTGGACATACGCAACGCCGGCTTCAAACTGGCCCCGGTGGACACCAACCTCTACCCCGGCGGCTGGAACAACCTCACCCCGGAAATGCTGCCGCTGGCGGTGCAGGCGGCGATGGCCGCGATCGAAAAAATCTGCCCCGAAGCCAAGAATCTGTTGCTGGTGCCGGAAAACCACACCCGCAATGCGTTCTATTTGATGAACCTGGCGCGACTACAGAAAATCTTCTACCAGGCCGGCCTGAACGTGCGGCTGGGCTCGCTCAACCCCGAGCTGAAGGTGCCCACGGCGTTCGATTTGCCCAACGGCGAGCAGATCACCCTGGAGCCGCTGATCCGCGACAAGCGCCGCTTGGGCCTCAAGCACTTCGACCCATGCACCATCCTGCTCAACAACGACCTGAGCGCCGGGGTGCCCGGCATTCTTGAAGATCTGCACGAGCAGTACCTGTTGCCGCCGCTGCACGCCGGCTGGCACTCGCGCCGCAAGAGCAACCACTTCAAGGCCTACGAGGAAGTGGCCAAGCGCTTCGGCAAGTTGCTGGGGATGGACCCTTGGCTCATCAACCCCATGTTCAACCACTGCGGTCAGGTCAACTTCGCCGAGGGCACCGGCATGGAGTGCCTGCAGAGCAACGTCGATGCCTTGCTGGGCCGGATCAAGAAAAAATACAAGGAATACGGCATCAGCGAAAAACCTTTCGTGGTGGTCAAGGCCGACAACGGCACCTACGGCATGGGGATCATGACGGTGCGCGACTCCAAGGAACTGGAGGCGCTGAGCCGCAAGACCAAGAACAAGATGAACATCATCAAGGACGGCCAGCAGGTGTCCGACGTGATCATCCAGGAAGGCGTGCTGACGCACGAGCAAGTCAATGCCGCCGTGGCCGAGCCGGTGGTCTATATGATGGATCGCTACGTGGTCGGCGGCTTTTACCGCGTCCATGCCGAGCGCGGGGTGGACGAAAACCTCAATGCCCCGGGCGCGAGCTTTGTGCCGCTGGCGTTCGAGAAAAGCGCCCAGCAACCGCAGCCGGGGCAGAAGCCGGGGGCCAGTGTGCCCAATCGTTTTTACATGTATGGCGTGATTGGCCGTCTGGCCATGCTGGCGGCCAGCTACGAGCTGGAGGCGACCAACCCGAACGCCGAGGAATACGCATGAGTGGTCGGCGCATCCTGTTCGTGGCCGATCCGCTGGCCACCTTCCAGACCAGCAAGGATTCCACCTTCGCCATGATGCGCGAACTGCAGCGGCGCGGCCATGCGCTGGCCGCCTGCGAACCGGCGCATCTGCAGTGGCAGACTGGCCAGCCCGTCACGGCCTTGCTGCGCCACATCACCCTGACCGGTGGCAGCGACGACTGGTACCGCGTCAGCCACCAGGGGCGCGAGGCGCTGAAGGACTTTGACGCGGTGCTGATGCGCAAAGACCCGCCGTTTGACAGCGAGTACTTCTACGCCACGCACCTGCTGGAGCAGGCCGAGCGCGAAGGCGCACGGGTGTTCAACAGCCCCCGCGCCCTGCGGGATCACCCGGAAAAACTGGCCCTGATGGAGTTCGGTGCCTTGGCACCGCCCACGCTGGTGACGCGCTCGCCCGAAGCCATACGCCAATTCCACGCCGCCCATCGGGACATCATCCTCAAGCCGCTGGACGGCATGGGCGGGATGGGCATCTTTCGTGTCGGGCCAGATGGGATGAACCTGGGCTCCATCATCGAGACGCTGAACCACGCTGGCCGCACCAGTGTGATGGTGCAACGCTACCTGCCCGAGATTGCGGCGGGGGACAAGCGGCTGCTGCTCATGGGTGGCGCGGCGGCCCCTTTTTGCCTGGCACGCATACCGCAAGGCACCGAGGTGCGCGGCAACCTGGCCGCCGGTGGCAAAGGCGTGGCGCAGCCGCTGAGCGAGCGCGACTGGGCGCTGGCACATGCCATCGGCCCCCGGCTGGCTGCACGCGGCCTGCTGCTCGTGGGCCTGGACGTGATCGGCGACCTCGTGACCGAAATCAACGTCACCAGCCCGACCTGCTTTCAGGAAATTCATCAGCAGACGGGTTTTGATGTGCCCGCGATGTTTGTCGATGCGCTGCAGCGGGCCCTGACGGCCGGGGGCTGACGTGCGCACGCTGGCTGGTCTGCTGGAATGGGTGCCGTGCTGGTGCTGGCGCCTCGGGTTCTGGACG
>DBAZ01000006.1 GCA_002291945.1 Tepidimonas sp. UBA997 | reverse complement strand
ATGCAATTCGAGCAACGCTGGCTCGCGGCTCTGCCGAAAACAGCAAACATGTGACTCAGCTATGGGATTCACATTTCGAGGGCAAGGTCACCCACTATGCGAGTCATCACAGCGAACCTTAACGGCATCCGGTCTGCGGCCACAAAGGGCTTTTTCGAATGGCTACCCCAACAAAAAGCCGATGTATTGGGTGTTCAGGAAGTCAAGGCGCAGAGCGATGTCGTGGAGGGCACCTTTTGCCGCAGCGAATGCGGTCTGCAAGGCCATTTCCACTATGCGCAGAAGAAGGGGTACTCTGGCGTAGGCCTCTATACCCGCGAAGAGCCCAGCGAGCTAATCGCAGGGTTCGGCGTGCCGGAGTTCGACGACGAGGGCCGCTGGGTAGAGAAGCGTTTCGACAAGCCGGGGCGCAAGCTAAGCCTGATCTCCTGCTACTTCCCTAGCGGTAGCAGCGGCCCAGAGCGCCAAGAGGCCAAGTTCCGCTTTCTGGACGCCATGCTGCCGCATTTGATGGCCTTGAAGGACGAGCGAGAGTTCATCCTGGTCGCCGATGTGAACATTGCCCACAAGGAGGCTGATCTCAAGAACTGGAAAAGTAACCAGAAGAACAGCGGCTTCCTGCCCGAAGAGC
This sequence comes from Tepidimonas sp. UBA997, assembly GCA_002291945.1. GTDB lineage: Bacteria > Pseudomonadota > Gammaproteobacteria > Burkholderiales > Burkholderiaceae_C > UBA997. Next base: position 18,115 of record DBAZ01000006.1, on the reverse strand, counting down.
GCGCCTGGATGACCCAGTTGCTGGTCACTGGCAAGGGACAGGGCGGGTTGGTGGATGTCTACCGTAGTTTGCACCCCGACACCACTGATGACTGCTACACATGGTGGAGCAATCGGGGGCAGGCCTATGCAAAGAACGTCGGTTGGAGACTCGACTACCAGTTGGCGACTCCCGGCATAGCGGCCCTGGCTCGATCTGCAGGCATTTATAAGGGGCAAAAATTCAGCGACCACGCGCCGCTCACCATCGATTACGAGCTGTCCCTTTGAGGTTGCACTCAACTGCGGAGGTGGAACGCAGGCGGCTAGATCTCTGGTGACTCTGGCAATTCCACAGGCGACAGTTGCTTCGTCGAATTGTAAAAGCCCTTGGGGGTCACTACCTGGGCCTTGAGTTCCTGCACCCCCATACAATCGGGCGCAGTGGCCGCAACCCATGCTGCAAGCCCCTTGCTGGCGGCGGAGCGGATGCCGTTGAGGTTGAGGCTGGTCAGTCGAAACAAGGAAGTCTCCCATGAAGGTTGAAGCAGGCGCGCCGGTCGATGCACTGGCGCAGGCGTTTGTGCAATTTTCCGTTGAATCGGGCGTGCTGCGCTTTGGCGCATTCAAAACCAAGGCAGGCCGCATGAGCCCCTATTTTTTTAACGCCGGCCTGTTCGACGATGGTGCCAAGCTCGGGCGGCTGGCCGGTTTTTATGCCGACCGCATTCTGGCCAGTGGGATCGAATTCGACATGATTTTTGGCCCGGCCTACAAAGGCATTCCCTTGGCCGCCACCGTGGCGGTGGAATTGGCCCGGCAGGGGCGTAACGTGCCCTTTGCCTACAACCGCAAGGAAGCCAAGAACCACGGCGAAGGCGGCACGCTGGTGGGCGCACCCCTGCAAGGCCGGGTGCTGATCATCGACGATGTGATGAGTGCGGGCACCGCCGCGCGCGAATCGATCGCGCTCATCCGGGCGGCCGGGGCCACGCCGCACGCGGTGGCGATTGCGCTGGACCGCCAGGAAATGGCGACCGAAGTCGGCCCCGACGGGCAGGTGCGTGACGTGCCTTACAGCGCGGTTCAGTACGTGCGCGAGCAGATCGGGCTGGCCGTCTGTGCCATTGCCAATCTGGCGGATTTGCTGCAATATCTGCAACAGAGCGCCGGGGAGGACATGGGACTGCATCGCACGCACGTGCAGGCCTACCGCGACCGATACGGCGTGAACTGATCACTGCATGAAGAAAGTGTGCCGATGCGACCTTGCGCTGCCCCAACGATGGCCTTGTTTCTGGTGACTGCAGCCTTGACGTCGGCCTGGGCACAGGGGGCGAGCATCTTCACCTGCACCGACGCGCAGGGTCGTCGCCTGACCTCCGACCGCATCATTCCCCAGTGCCTGGATCGTGAGCAATACGAACTGAACCCCAGCGGCACCGTGCGCCGGGTGATTCCCCCGTCGCTCACCGCCGAAGAACGTGCCAGGGCCGAAGCCCGGCAACGCGCTGAGGCCGAAGTCCGTCAGAAAGAAGCCGAGGAGCGGCGACGCAATCAGGTTATGCTGATTCGATTCCCCAATGAGGCCGCCCACCAGCGGGCTCGCGAGGACGCGCTCCGACCAGTGCATGCGGTGATTGCTGCAGTCGTCACCCGTGAAGCCGATCTGGACAAGCAACGTCAGGAAATTCTGGCCGAGATGGAGTTCTACCTGCGCGACCCGTCACGCGCACCGGCCTGGCTGCAACACCGGCAGGCCACCAACCAGCAACAGATTGCCTCACAACGCACCTTCCGTGAAGACCAGGAACGTGAAATCAGCCGGATCAACCAGCGCTTTGACGAAGAACTGGCCTTGTTGCAGCGCCTCTGGCGGGAACGGGATCAGGCCGCCAGCCGCTGAGACCCCGCAGCCCGACCGGATCAACCCAGCTTCTTCTGCAGCCATTCATGGACTTGGCCCGGATCGGCCTTGCCCTTGCTGGCCTTCATGACCTGACCGACCAAAGCGTTGAAGGCCTTGTCCTTGCCGGCGCGGTATTCGGCGATGTTTTTCTGGTTCGCGGCCAGCACCTCGTCGATGATGGCCTGCAGCGCAGCGCTGTCGTTCATCTGCTTGAGGCCCTTGGCTTCGATGATTTGATCGATCAAACGTAGCCAAGCCACGGTTTGGGCTGTATCGCTACCCGATGCAGCCGCATGCCCGGCACCCGTGATGACGGGGTTGATCCAGAGCGCGTCGAATACTTGCCTAGCGGCATTGTGGCTGATGCTGCCATCGGCAATGCGGGTGATGAGCGCGGCCAGTTGCAGCGCCGTCACTGGCACCGCCGCCATGTCGCGTTGCTCGGCGTTGAGGCGGCGCGACACCTCGCCCATGATCCAGTTGCTGGCCAGCTTGGGTTGGCCGCACGTCTGGGCGACCGCCTCAAAGTAGGCCGCCATCGAGGGGGATTGCGTCAACGTGGTGGCATCGACCTCGGGCAAGCCATAGTCACGCACAAAGCGCTCAGTCATGGCACGCGGCAACTCGGGCATGGCGGCGCGTACGCGCTCCACCCACTCGCGCCCGATCACCAGCGGCGGCAAGTCCGGGTCGGGGAAGTAGCGGTAATCGGCGGCGTCTTCCTTGCTGCGCATGGCACGCGTCTCGCCGGTGTCGGGGTCGAACAGCACCGTGGCCTGCTCGATCTCGTAGCCATCCTCGATGCGCTCGATCTGCCAGCGCACCTCGAAGTCGATGGCCTGCTGCATGAACTTGAAGCTGTTGAGGTTTTTGATCTCGCGCCGGGTGCCCAGCGGCTGCCCCGGCTTGCGCACGCTCACGTTGGCGTCGCAGCGGAACGAGCCTTCCTGCATATTGCCGTCGCAGATGCCGATCCAGGTCACGATCTTGTGCAATTCTTTGGCGTAGGCCACGGCCTCGGCGCTGGAGCGGATGTCGGGCTCGGTGACGATCTCCAGCAACGGCGTGCCGGCGCGGTTGAGGTCGATGCCGCTCATGCCGTGGTAGTCCTCGTGCAGCGACTTGCCAGCGTCTTCTTCCAAATGCGCCCGCACTAGGCGCACGGTTTTTTTCACCCGGGTCGCGTCAGCACCCTTGCCAGCCTCCAGGTAGAAACTGACCGCGCCGCCCTGCACCACCGGGATTTCGTACTGACTGATCTGGTAGCCCTTGGGCAGGTCGGGATAGAAGTAGTTTTTGCGGGCGAAGATGCTGCGCTCGGCCACCTGCGAACCCACGGCCAAACCAAACCGGATGGCACGCTCGACCGCGCCCTCGTTCATGACCGGCAGCGTGCCGGGCAGGGCCAAGTCCACCGCGCAGGCCTGGGTGTTGGGTTCGGCTCCAAACGCCACCGAGGCGCGGCTGAAGATCTTGCTGTTCGTGGAGAGTTGGGCATGGGTCTCGAAGCCGATGACGACTTCGTAGCCTTGGATCAGTTGGGATGTATGGGTGCAAACGTTCATGGCTGCCAAAGGGAAACGGCTTTCGAGTTCAGTGCTACGATCTTGGCCCAGTCGATAGAGGCGTCTGGGCAACAGAAATCGCGGGTAAATTGTGCCGTGCATCGGGTATGCAATCGGCCAAAGGCCTCGTCGAATTCGTCGTTGCGCTGCCGGGCCTGGTGGCCCAACGGTTCGATGATCTGCTGGTAAAGCAAGGGGTCGCCAGAAATGAAATACCAAAAATCCTGACCACACAACTTCAGATAGTTGCCGGTTTTGCTGCGGCTTGCATTCTTGCCGTAACAGCAACCATTGACCGCCGTCACATGCGCACGAGGCCCAGCGATGCGGCGGGCCCGGTCAAAGTTCTGCACCATCTTGGCTATCTGCGATGCGTTACCCCAGTTGGGGCCGCTCTTGATGGAGACCATGTACCGCGCACCGTCCCTGGTGAACTCCAAGTCTATCCCTTCGGTCGTGGACTTCTGGCCACCGTAGGCGTGCCCGCAGATGTGGATGGCCAATCCCTCCAGGAACCCACCAAACAGCGTTTCCTCCTGCGAGGAAAGATGCGCCAGCAACAGTTGCTTGACCAGATCGGGTGCGCTGGCGACGGCCTTGGCCTTGAAAAGATAGGGGTTTTTCCTCTTCAGTACCACGTCTAGCTTAAGCCCCTCCAGACTGGCCAATCGCTTGTCGTGGAAATCAGGAGCGATCCGATTTTTGACGAACTGTCTGGCTTCTTCGAGCAGAGGCATAGCTTGTCCTGGGTTCGAGCAGGCGATTTTGTGCTGGAGATATGAGGGACTGACACATATCGACAAACTCCTGCGACACGTCGATGCCTATGGCCACGCGCTTGAGTTCGATAGCGGCTTGCAGCGTAGTGCCCGAACCTGCAAACGGGTCCAGCACCACATCCCCTTCATCGGTGAAGAGCTTGATGAACCACTGGGGCAAGCCCAGCGGGTATGCGGCACTGTGCTGCTTGTTGCTGCATTCGGTCGCCAGATGCAACACATTGGTGGGGTAAGCCATGTCACGGCCCTGCCAGTTGGCAATGTTTTTGGCAAAAGCGTTGCCCACTTGGGAGTCGTAACGAACCACGTCGTTTTTGCCTAGGGATTTGAGGCGCGTCTGAGCCCAATCCCCCATCGGCACCATCACCGCCTCTTGGTTCATTTTGAATTGACGCCTTTTCGTAAAGTGCAGGCAGCGCTCCCAAGCATCACGGAAACGGTTGGGCCACTTACCGGGAAAGCAGTTTTTCTTGTGCCATACGTATTCTTCTGTCCACAGCCAGCCTTGTTTGCGCAATGCAATGATCAATTCTAGGACGTAGGTATGGCGCTCGCCATGAATCGCTTTTTCCTTGATGTTGAGCACGAACGAACCACCGGGTTTGAGCACGCGCAGAAACTGTTCGGACTTGGGAAGGAACCACTGGACGTATTCGTCAGGCTTTACACCGCCATAGGTATTGGCACGCTGGTCTGCATAGGGCGGTGACGTGACGATCAGATCGATGCACGCGTCCGGATAGCGCTGCAGCACGCTGGCGCAATCACCCAGATTGGCTGCACTACTGAGTGCGACCGACAACTGGACCGGGTCTGGGGCATTCATCTCAAAAACCAAAGGGTATGAGCCGGTGGAAATCGGTGCCACGCTGGAAGTGGTGCGCCACACCCAGCAGACGCGCCTCCTGGAAGTAGTTGCCAATGAGCTGCAGGCCGACCGGCATGTGGCCGGCCCCGAAGCCGACCGGCAGGCTCATGCCGGGCAGGCCCGACAGCGACGCGGGCAGCGTGTAGATGTCGGCCAGGTAGGCTGCCACCGGGTCGTCGGACTTCTCGCCGATCTGCCACGCCACCGTGGGTGCCACCGGCCCGGCGATCACGTCGCACTGCTGGAACGCGGCCTGGAAGTCCTGCGCGATCAGGCGGCGAATCTGCTGCGCCTTGATGTAATAGGCATCGTAATAGCCGTGACTCAGCACATAGGTGCCGATCAGGATGCGGCGTTGCACTTCTGCACCAAACGCCTCGCTGCGCGACCGCTTGTACATGTCGAGCAGGTCGGCGTATTCTTGGGCGCGGTGGCCGAACTTGACGCCGTCGTAGCGGCTCAGGTTGGAGCTGGCCTCGGCCGGGGCGATGATGTAGTAGGCCGGAATCGACAGCTCGGTGCGCGGCAGCGTGATGTCCACCAGCGTGGCACCCAGTTTTTCGAGCTCGGCCAGCGCGGCGTGTAGGGGGGCCAACACGTCGGCAGCACAACCGGTGCCGAAGAACTCCTTGGGCAGGCCGATGCGCAAGCCCTTGAGCGGCAGGGCGGCCGTGGCCGCGCTCAGCCCGGCCAGCGGCTGCTCCAGCCCGGCGCTGTAGTCTTCGGCGGGTCGGTCGAGGCTGGTGGAGTCGCGCTCCACATCGGGGCCGACCATGACGCTGAGCAAGACCGCGCAGTCGCGGGCGCTGCGGGCCATCGGGCCCGCTTGGTCCAGGCTGGAGGCGTAGGCCACCATGCCATAGCGCGAGCAGCGGCCATAGGTGGGCTTGATGCCGGTGATGCCGGTGAAGCTGGCGGGCTGGCGGATGGAGCCGCCCGTGTCGGTGCCGGTGGCCGCCGGGGCTAGGCGCGCCGCCACCGCCACCGCCGAGCCGCCCGACGAGCCGCCCGGCACCCGTGCCGTGTCCCAGGGGTTGTGTGCCGGGCCGTAGGCCGATTGGTCGTTGCCCGAACCCATGGCGAACTCGTCGCAGTTGAGCTTGCCCAGCGTCACGGCACCCGCCGCCGCCAGGCGCTGCACCACCGTCGCGTCGAACGGGCTGCGGTAGCCCTGCAGCATCTTGCTGCCAGCGGTGGTCGGGAAGTCCTTGGTGACGAAAACGTCCTTGTGCGCCAGCGGCACACCCAGCAGCGGGGTGCGTTCGCCCGCAGCCAGCCGGGCATCGGCGGCCTGCGCCTGGGCCAGGCTGGCTTGTTCGTTGAAGGCCAGGTAAGCGCCCAGGTGGGCATGCTGCTGCGCACGGTCGAGCAGGTGGCGGGTCAGCTCGACGCTCGACACCTCGCGTGCGGCCAGCTTGGCCGCCAAGGTGGTCAGATCCAGTTGGTGCAGTTCGGTCATGTCCTGACACCTCTCATTCAATGACCTTGGGCACCAGAAACAGCCCGTCTTCCACTGCCGGGGCGCTGGCCTGGTTGGCCGCCCGCTGGTTGGGCTCACTCACCACGTCGGGGCGCAGGCGCAGGGCGACTGGATCGATCGCAGCGGTGGGGTGCGCCAGCGGCTCGACGCCGCTCGTGTCTATGGCCTTCATCTGTTCGACGATAGCGAAAAAACCGTTCAGTCGGGCCTGCATGGCCTGCGCCTGTGGCTCCGACAACTGCAGCCGCGCCAAGTGAGCAATGCGCCCGATGTCTTGCAAGGTCAGGGACATGTGTTTGTAAAGAGGTGAGGCCGGTTGGCAACCGTCTGTAAAAAAACAGGATCAAAATGCACCGACCCGTTCGCAAAGTGAACGGGCGTACACAAGTGTTGGAGTATTATCCAAGGTTTGGTGGCTTGGTCGCTAAAGTCTTGCTTTTCCGGCCTTTTTTTCGTCTAACCTCCCCAATTTTCAGTCATTTTCCATTTCCGGCGCTGCCCGCGTGACTGCGCTAGCCGGGCGCTGGGCAGGCCGCACAGGACGCTCCAAACATGTTCGAATCTTTCCGTCGGCACTTTTCCACCGATCTGGCCATCGACCTCGGCACGGCCAACACCCTGATCTACGTTCGCGGCAAGGGGCTGGTGCTCGATGAGCCGTCTGTGGTCGCGATCCGCCATGAAGGCGGCCCGCAGGGCAAGAAAACCATACAGGCGGTAGGCCGTGAGGCCAAGGCCATGCTGGGCAAGGTGCCCGGCAACATCGAGGCCATACGCCCGATGAAGGACGGCGTGATCGCCGACTTCACCGTCACCGAGCAGATGCTCAAGCAATTCATCAAGATGGTGCATCCGCGCTCCATGCTCAAGCCGAGCCCGCGCATCATCATCTGCGTGCCCTGCGGCTCCACCCAGGTGGAGCGCCGCGCCATTCGTGAAAGCGCACTCGGGGCCGGTGCCTCCGATGTCTATCTGATCGAAGAACCGATGGCGGCCGCGATAGGTGCCGGTCTGCCGGTGTCTGAGGCCTCGGGATCCATGGTGGTGGACATTGGCGGCGGCACCACGGAAGTCGGCGTCATCAGCTTGGGCGGCATGGTCTATAAGGGCAGTGTGCGCGTAGGTGGCGACAAGTTCGATGAAGCCATCATCAACTACATCCGGCGCAACTACGGCATGCTGATCGGCGAGCCCACGGCTGAAGCGATCAAGAAGAACATCGGCAGCGCCTTCCCGGGCTCCGAGGTCAAGGAAATGGAAGTCCGGGGGCGCAACCTGAGCGAAGGGGTGCCACGCAGCTTCACCATTTCCAGCAACGAGGTGCTCGAAGCCCTGACCGACCCGATCAACCACATCGTCAGCGCCGTCAAGACTGGGCTGGAGCAGACCCCACCCGAATTGGGTGCCGACATCGCCGAGCGCGGCCTGATGCTGACCGGGGGCGGCGCACTGCTGCGCGACCTCGATCGTCTGCTGGCCGAAGAGACCGGCCTGCCCGTGCTGGTGGCCGAAGAGCCCCTGCTGTGCGTGGTCAAAGGCTGTGGCATGGCACTCGACCAGATGGACCGCCTGGGCGGTAGCATCTTCACCAACGAGTAAGCCGCGCCGCGACCGGCCATGCCGCTGGGTACCGTTGACCGCACACCGCCCCCGTTTTTCAAGCAGGGGCCGTCGGCGCTGTCCAAGCTGTTGGTGCTCAGCGCCTTGTCCGCCCTGCTGATGACGGTGGACGCACGCCGTCAATGGGCCGAACCGGTGCGCCAGGTCGTAGCCACGGTGCTCTACCCCCTGCAATGGGTGGCGCTGCAACCGCTGCATGCCGTGCGCTGGACGGGCGCATACATCGGTAGCCTGCAAGTCGCCCTGAAGGAAGCCGAGGTGGCCCGCGCCGAACTGGTGCGCCAGGTGCAGCGTGCCGCCATCGTCGAGCACCTGTCCCAAGAAAACCGCGAATTGCGTTCGCTGCTGGGCATGCGGGAACGCATGCCGACCCAGGCGCAGGGGGCTCAGATTCTGTACGAGTTGCCCGATCCATACACCCGCCGGGTGGTGATCGATGCGGGGCAGCGCCAGGGCATACAGTCCGGCTCCGCCGTGATGGATGGCTTCGGCGTGCTGGGCCAGGTGACGCGGGTCAACCTGCTGACCTCGGAAGTCACCTTGCTGGTCGATCGGCAGCAGGCCATCCCGGTGATCAATACCCGCACCGGCCGCCGCAGTCTGGCGTTTGGCCTGTCTGAGCGCCCGGTGCCGCTGCTGGAGTTGCGCTTCGAGTCGGTCAATACCGAAACCGAAGTCGGCGATGTACTCACCACCAGCGGGATCGACGGGGTCTATCCGCCCGGTCTGCCGGTGGCCACGGTGACGCATGTGACGACCACCGGTGCCGCCGGCTTCGCACGGATCGAGGCTGCACCGACCGCCCGCATCGACAACGTCTTGCATGTGCTGGTGGTCGCGCCGGCCACTCAGCCGAACCCGGAAAACGACGTGGAGTTGGCCCGATGATCATGCCTTCGGGACAGGCCCTGCTGCTGCCTGCCAGCCCCTGGTTCATCGGCTCGAGCCTGCTGGGGGCGCTGCTGCTCAACATGCTGCTGCACATTGCCTTGCCGGGCCGTGCGCCGTGGATGCCGGACTTGCTGGCGCTGACCCTGACCTTCTGGATCATTCATCAGCCGCAACGGGTGGGTATCGGGGTGGCCTTCTCGCTCGGCCTGTTGCTGGACGTGCATCAGGGTGCCTTGCTGGGCCAGCATGCCCTGGCTTACACGGTCATGGCTTATCTGGCCACCCTGATCCACCGGCGCGTGCTCTGGTTTGGGCTGTCGCACCAGGCTGCCCACGTGGTGGTGGTGTTTGTCGTGGCGCATGCCATTGAGTGGCTGGCGCGAGCCATGGCCGGTTCGGGCTGGGTCGGCTGGTCTGCGGTGCTGGCACCGCTGTTGCAGGCATTTTTGTGGCCACTGGCCACGGTGCTGCTGCTGGCCCCGCAACGCCGCGCCCACGACCCGGATCAAGACCGACCCATCTGAAGCAGCGCCATGGCGTCATTCAAGAACGACGAGTTGCAGGCAGTGCGCTTCCGGCTGCGGATCTGGCTGGCGCTGGGGGTGGTGCTAATCGCGCTCGGGCTGATCGCGGCGCGCATGTATGTGCTGCAGGTGCAGCGCCACGAGACGCTGTTCATGCAGGCCGAACGCAACCGGACGGCGGTGCTGCCCATCAGCCCCCCGCGCGGTCGCATCCTGGACCGACATGGCGTGGTGCTGGCCGACAACGAGCCCACCTTCACGCTGGAAATCACCCCCGCACGGGCGGCACGCCTGGCCGACACCATCGAGTCCATCGGTCAACTCATCGAGCTGTCAGACCGCGACGTGCGGCGCTTTCAGCGGCTGGTGGCAGAATCGCGCCGCTTTGATTCGCTGCCGCTGCGCAACCGCCTCAGCGCCGAGGAAATGTCCATCATTGCGGCGCAACTGTACCGCTTGCCTGGGGTGGAAATCCGGGCCCGCAACCTGCGGCACTACCCCTTGGGTGAAGTGGCCTCGCACATCGTGGGGCATGTGGGCCGGATCAACCAGCGTGACCAGGAGATGATGGCCGACTGGCCCGAAAGCCGACGTGCCAACTACCGGGGCACGGATCATATCGGCAAGCTGGGCGTGGAGCAGAGTTATGAAGAACACCTGCACGGCACGACCGGTTTTGAACGGGTGGAAACGTCAGCCACGGGTCGGGTGGTGCGCGTGCTGGAAACCATACCGCCGACGCCCGGTGACTCGATCCGGCTGACCATCGATGCGCGACTGCAGCATCTGATCGAAAAGCTCTATGGGGACCGTCGGGGTGCGCTGGTGGCGATCGACCCGCGCAACGGTGAAATCCTCGCCTTCGTCAGCATGCCGACTTTCAACCCTAACCTGTTTGTTGATGGCATCGACCAGGAAAGCTGGCGGGCGCTCAACGAATCCATCGACCGACCCTTGCTGAACCGGGCGTTACGGGGCACTTACCCGCCTGGGTCCACCTACAAACCCTTCATGGCTCTGGCTGGGCTGGAATTGGGTTTGCGCCAACCAGAAACGGCTATGCGCGACCCGGGCTACTGGATGTTCGGCGGGCGCCGCTTTCGCAACGCCGGCGAGCGCGATCTGGGCATGGTCGATATGCGCCGCAGCATCGTGGTATCGAGCAACGTGTACTACTACGCGCTGGCGCATGAGATGGGGATCGACGCGATGCATGACTTCATGCGGCCGCTCGGGTTTGGTCAGCGCACCGGCATCGACCTGATCGGCGAAGCCCGCGGCATCCTGCCCAACCCAGCCTGGAAGCGCGACGCCTTTGGCCGCCCCGATCAGCAACGCTGGTTCCCGGGCGACACCATTTCGGTCGGCATAGGACAAGGCTACAACAACTTCACCATCCTGCAGCTCGCTTCGGCCATGGCCACGCTGGCCCATGAGGGCGTCCAGCACACCCCGCACCTGGGTCAGCGGGCCTACCCGGTGGCGCAAGCGCAAGGGCAAAACCTGTACCGCGCCGACGGCACCCGCCTGCCTCTGAACCGTGCCCATGTGCAAGCCGTCCTGTCGGCCATGGAAGGCGTGACCACCGAAGGCACGGCGATGCACGTGTTTGCCCAAGCCGGTTACCGAAGCGGGGGCAAAACCGGCACGGCGCAGGCGGTCGCGATCGGCCAGAGTGAACGCTACGATGCCGCCCGGCTGGAAGAACACCAGCGCAGCCATTCCCTGTACCTGGCTTTCGCGCCCCTGGAAGCCCCGAGCGTGGCGCTGGCGGTGATCGTGGAAAACGCCGGCTTTGGTTCGGTGGCAGCAGCCCCGATCGCCCGGCGGGTCTTCGACTACCTGTTGCTCGGCCTCTACCCGAGCGAGGAAGACATTCTGGCAACCCAGCAAGGCGCATCATCTGCCCCGATCGGGCCGCAGCGCCCCGCCCACCAAGTGCCCTGGCCAGGTCAGCCCTGAACCGCAGGACGAGTGATCAAGGCCTTCGCGTGCGCACACCACAAAAAAACCGCCCCGAAGGGCGGCCGATAGACCCGGCGAAGCGGGCCAACCGATTCATTTGGTGGTGAATTCGGGGTAGGCTTCCTGGCCGCACTCGGACAGGTCCACACCCTCGTACTCCTGCTCTTCGGTGACACGGATGCCCATCACTGCCTTGAGCACACCCCAGACGATCAAGCTGGCCACGAACACCCAGACGAAGATGGTGATGGCCCCCACGATCTGCCCCGTGAATGTGGCTTCGTCGTTGGTCAGCGGCACCAGCAGCAGGCCCAGCAGGCCGCAGGTGCCGTGGACAGAGATGGCCCCCACTGGGTCGTCGATCTTCAACTTATCCAGCCCCAGGATGGACAGCACCACCAGCACGCCACCGACCATGCCAAACAGCGTGGCCAGCAAGGGCGTGGGGGTATCGGGACCGGCCGTGATCGCCACCAGACCGGCCAGTGCGCCGTTGAGCAGCATCGTCAAGTCTGCCTTGCCAAACAGCAGGCGTGACAGAATCAGGGCCGCAATCGCCCCACCGGCCGCTGCCGTGTTGGTGTTGAGGAACACCAGCGCCACCGAAGCCGCGTTTTCTGCGCTGGCGGTGGCCAGCACCGAACCGCCATTGAAGCCGAACCAGCCCATCCAGAGGATGAAAGTACCCAAGGTGGCCAGCGGGAGGTTGGCACCCGGGATGGCGCGCACTTCCCCATTCGGGCCATACTTGCCTTTGCGTGCCCCCAGCAACAAGACCCCTGCCAGCGCAGCGGCTGCACCCGCCATGTGTACGATGCCGGATCCGGCGAAGTCGATGAAGCCCAAGTCGCCCAGGTTGTAGAGGCCAAAGACGGCCTCGCCACCCCAAGTCCAGGAGCCCGACATCGGGTAGATGAAGCCGGTCATGACGACGGCAAAAACCAGGAAGGTCCACAGCTTCATGCGTTCGGCCACGGCACCCGAGACGATGGACATGGCGGTGGCGACAAACACCACCTGGAAGAAGAAGTCGGAAGCCGGCGCGTAGGTGGAGACGGCCTCATAGACAAAACCCTCTTCCACGCCAGTGCCCATGATGCCCGACAGGAAAATGCCTTTGCCGTACATGAGGGCGTAGCCGCAGATCATGTACATGATGACGGCAATGGCGTACAGCGCCACGTTCTTGGTCAGGATTTCGGCGGTATTCTTGGCACGAACCAGGCCTGCCTCCAGCATCGAGAAGCCGGCCGCCATCCACATGACCAGCGCACCACAGATCAGGAAATAGAAAGTGTCGAGGGCGTACTGCACCTCGAACACGGTATGCAGGGCTTGGGTCGCCACAGCCGACACTTCGGCCACACCCGCTGCCGCCGCCGCTGTACTCACTTCTTCGGCCCCGGCCACCTGGGCCGCGAGAGCCGCCGCCGCGATGCCGATTGCTTTGATGATTGGTTTCATGGGGTTCTCCTTTACAGGGCTTGCGTGCCGGTTTCGCCGGTGCGGATGCGCACGACCTGCTCCAGCGGAAAGACGAAAATCTTGCCGTCACCGATCTTGCCGGTGCGTGCAGCGCCTTCGATGGCCTCGATCACGCGCTCGACCTGATCGTCCGCGACGGCCGCCTCGATCTTGACCTTGGGGAGAAAGTCCACCACGTATTCGGCACCGCGGTACAACTCCGTATGCCCTTTCTGACGACCAAAGCCCTTGACTTCGGTCACGGTAATCCCCTGCACACCGATGGCAGAAAGCGATTCCCGGACCTCGTCGAGCTTGAACGGTTTGATGATGGCAGTGACCAGCTTCATGTTCAGCCTTTCATGCTTGTTTAACAAAAATGGTTCGACAGGCAAGCCTGCCGCGTCGAGTGTTGCAGTCGGGCAGGGTGAGCTGCCGGCTGCACGACTCCGGTCAAGCAGAAAGCGTGCCAGGCCAGAGCACCGTGCCGCACGACCCCGCTTGCATTAAACTGGCTCCTGCAAGGCCGACGGCACGCTGCTAAATGCACCATGATGGTGCCTGTCATGGTGCCGATTGGCGAGTACTCAGAACCAACAACAGGGAGAACATCACCATGAGCCTGTGTGTGGTGCATAGTCGGACACTGGTCGGGCTGCAGGCCCACCCGGTATCGGTGGAAGTGCATCTGTCCAACGGACTGCCGGGTTTCAATCTGGTCGGTCTGGCCGACACCGAAGTCAAGGAAGCGCGCGAGCGCGTGCGCTCCGCCATCCAGAACGCCGGGCTGCAGTGGCCGCACGCCAAACGCATCACGGTGAATCTGGCTCCAGCCGATCTGCCGAAAGATTCTGGCCGTTTCGACCTGCCGATTGCGATCGGGATTCTGGCGGCCAGCGGACAGATCGACCCCGCAGCCCTGCGCCAGCATGAATTCGCGGGCGAGTTGTCGCTCAGCGGTGCCCTGCGCCCGGTGCGTGGTGCGCTGGCCATGAGTCTGGCCCTGCGTTTCGGCGCCCCCGATGGATGCGCGTCGGACACCCATCTGGTCTTGCCCCCCGCCAGCGCCGAAGAGGCCGCGCTGGCCAGTGGCGTGCGGGTCTTTCGTGTCGGCCACCTGAGCGACGTGGTGCAGCGCTTTCCTGCGCCGGGAGTGCCCCCGGTGGAGCCTGCTGGCGACTCGGGCTGGGCCGAGGTGATCGCCGATTGCAGCACGACCCAACCGGCCAAGCTGGCGCACGATCTGGCCGAGGTCCGCGGCCAAGCCGTAGCGCGGCGCGCGCTGGAAATCGCTGCGGCCGGGCGGCACAGCCTGTTGCTCAGTGGCCCACCCGGTTCGGGTAAGTCGATGCTGGCACGCCGACTGGCGGGCATCCTGCCGCCGATGGACGATCAGGAAGCCATCGAAGCCGCCACCGTGGCCTCGCTGGCGGGCCAGTTCGATCTCGGCCGCTGGGCCCAGCGCCCCTATTGTGCGCCGCATCACACCGCCAGCGCCACGGCATTGGTCGGTGGCGGCAACCCGCCGCGGCCAGGAGAAATTTCGCTGGCGCATCACGGCGTGCTGTTCCTCGACGAGTTGCCCGAGTTCTCCCGCGTGGCACTGGAAGCGCTGCGCGAACCGCTGGAAACCGGCCAGGTGCGGATTTCCCGCGCCGCTCGCCAGACCGAGTTTCCGGCCCGGTTCCAGCTCATCGGGGCGATGAACCCTTGCCCCTGCGGCTACCTGGGGTCGTCCGCCAAGGCCTGTCGCTGCACCCCGGATCAGGTCGCGCGCTACCAAAACAAGCTCAGCGGGCCGCTGCTCGACCGCATCGATCTGCATGTGGATGTGCCGCTGATGTCGCCCACCGAATTGCTGGAGAGTCAAGCGGGGGAAGCGAGTGCGCCCGTGCGTGACCGTGTCGTGGCGGCGCGGCAGCGGGCCGTGGATCGCCAGGGTTGCTCGAATCAAAGCCTGGAGGGCGATCGATTGCAAGAGCAGGCAGCGCTCACCCGCGAAGCCGAGCAACTGCTCAAAACCGTCGCCAGCCGCCTCGGGTGGTCGGGTCGTGGCACCCACCGGGCCATGCGGGTGGCCAGAACGATTGCCGACTTGGCGGGTGCCGAACGCGTCGGCACGCCCCATCTGGCCGAAGCGGTCCAGTACCGGCAAGCCGCTACGCGCTAAGCAGGCTGGTTCCAGAGCCCATTTCAATCAGGGGGATTCACACGCATAATTCAAAATTATCAACCCTAAAATTCGTCATCAGGCGACCAGCCCCATGAGTTCTGCCGTGTCAGCACAACCAGAAACCACCACGCCCCACGAGACATCGGCCCTGCGCTGGCCTACCCCACCCTATGCCAGTTACGGCGATCAAACCACCCGATCGGCGACCGGGCTCGACAGTCTGGTGGAAGGCACCAACGGCCAGTGCCGACCCTGCAAGCTGATGGCACTGGATCTGCCCTCTGGCGTGGCTCACATCCAGGTGCCGCCGTCGCGCACAGTGATGCCCTTGCGTTTCGACATGTTCCGGCGCATCACCATCACGGAACCCCTCAAGCCACAGGAAGCAGCCGATACCGGCATCGGCGTGAACGCCTGTTCCGAACTGCTGGATTACCGACCACGCCTGCCCTACACCCTGGAGCTGAAAGACGGCTCCTCGCTCTCGGGCATCACCATAGGGCATTTGGAATCAGACGCGGGGCTGTTCCTCTTTCCACCCCTGAACGACCAGGACCATGTGCAGCGGCTGTTCCTGCCAGCGGGCGTGATTCAGCGTTTTCATGTGGGTGCAGCCATCGGTCAGGTACTGGTCGAGCAAAAGGCGGTCACGTCCGAGCAGGTCGAGCTGGCCGCTCAGGAGCAGAACCATTTGCGCAACCGCAAGCTGGGCGACTACCTGGTCATCAAGGAAATCGTCAAACCCGAGCAACTACTGCTGGCCCTGGAGGAGCAGTCGCGCATGCCCATGGTCCGCATCGGCGAGGCACTGACCGCACTCGGCTTGATCTCCGACAACCAGTTGGCGCAAGCGCTGGACAAGCAGAAAAACGAACGCAGCGTGCCGCTGGGTGAACTGCTGGTGCAAAGTGGCCAGTTGTCGCGCGACGACTTGCGGGTGGCGCTGGCCCGCAAAATGGGCTACCCAGTGGTGGATCTGGCCAAGTTCCCGGTGGACGCCGAGGCCCTACGCCGGGTACCGATCGCGCTGGCACGACGCCACAAAATCGTGCCGGTGCTGTGGCACCATGGCACCGTGGTGGTGGCGGCAGAAGATCCGTCCAAACGCGGCATGCTGGAGGAACTTGAATTCACGCTCCAGTGCAAAGTCGTGGCCGCCCTGGCCAGCAACAACCTGGGTACCATGGCCGTCAATCAGGCCTATGCCCGCTACGGACTGGACGAAGGGGGCGGCAGCGCCGCCGCCGCGTCGGTACAGCAACCCTCCTCCGACAAGCTGCTGGAGTCGTTGGAGCTTGAAGTTAGCGAGGAAAGCGAACTCAACGCCATCCAGATCGAGCAGTCCGACAACTCGCTGGTCAAGCTGATCAACAGCATCATCATCGAAGCCCACGGGCAGGGGGCATCCGACATCCACATCGAGACCCACCCCAGCAAGCGCAAGATCCGCATCCGCCTGCGCAAGGACGGCCGCCTCGTGCCCTACATGGAGTTGCCGCACACCTACCGCGCCGCCATCGTGGGGCGCATCAAGATCATGTGCGAGCTCGACATTTCCGAGCGCCGTAAACCGCAAGACGGCAAGATCGAATTCGCCAAGTTTTCGCCACAGCACAAGTTGGAGTTGCGGGTCGCCACCATCCCAACCCTGAACGGCGCCGAGGATGTGGTGCTGCGCCTGCTGTCGTCGACCAAACCGCTGCCACTCGACAAGCTGGGGCTGACGCCCGACAACCTGCGCCACCTCACCGCTGCGGTGGAGCGCCCGCACGGCATGGTGCTGTGCGTGGGACCGACCGGCTCGGGCAAGACCACCACGCTGCACTCTTTGTTGCAGCACATCAATACCCCCGACCGCAAGATCTGGACCGCCGAAGACCCGGTGGAAATCAGCAACCCGGATCTGCGGCAGGTGCAGGTGAATCCGAAAATCGACTGGACATTTGCCAAGGCGCTGCGGGCCTTTCTGCGGGCCGACCCGGATGTCATCATGGTGGGGGAGATTCGCGACCAGGAAACCTCGCAGATGGCCATCGAAGCGTCGCTCACCGGGCATCTGGTGCTATCCACCCTGCACACCAACAGTGCACCCGAAACGGTGATCCGTCTGCTCGACATGGGCATGGACCCCTTCAACTTTGCCGACTCCCTGGTCGCGGTGCTGGCGCAGCGCCTGGTGCGCCGCCTGTGCAGCCGTTGTGCGCAGAGCCGCCCAGCCGACCCGGCCTGGATCGACGAACTGCTGGAGGACTACCGCTACGGTTTGCCCGAGGACTGTCGGCCCGACATCGAAGAGCTACGCCAGC
The DNA here is from genome assembly GCA_002291945.1 of Tepidimonas sp. UBA997. Classification (GTDB taxonomy): domain Bacteria; phylum Pseudomonadota; class Gammaproteobacteria; order Burkholderiales; family Burkholderiaceae_C; genus UBA997. Next base: position 593 of record DBAZ01000006.1, on the reverse strand, counting down.
AGTGGCTGCAACGCCACGGCCAGAACGGCGCGTTCGTGCATCGGCATGCCCCCGGCTGCGAGACCTGTGACCAGTCCGGCTACAAAGGCCGACTGGGCATCCACGAGCTGCTGACGGTGGACAACCAGGTACGCCGACTGATCCAGCACAAAGCCCCGTCTGAAGACATCCAGCAAGCAGCGATACGGTATGGCGACTTGCGCACCCTGCGCCAGGACGGCATCCTCAAGGTGGTACAAGGGTTGACCACCATCGAGGAAGTGCGGGCCCACTGCAGTCACTGAGGCCACCGAGCAAGCCCGTGCCCCCGGCTCACAAGTTGGGGGCCAGCAGCCGCTCCAGTTCGGCTTCAGGCATGCCGCGCCGCTGCGCCATGTCGGCGAGCTGGTCATGCCCGACCTTGCCGACATTGAAATACGTCGCCTGCGGGTGGGCGATGTAGAAGCCGCTGACGCTGGCCGCTGGCGTCATGGCCAGGCTCTCGGTCAGGCCCATACCGATCTCGTCGCATTGCAGCAAAGCGAACATGTCGCGCTTGACCGAATGGTCGGGACAAGCCGGGTAGCCGGGCGCCGGCCGGATGCCCTGGTATT
>DBAZ01000015.1:2136-19091 GCA_002291945.1 Tepidimonas sp. UBA997 | reverse complement strand
TGGGCCTGGACGTGATCGGCGACCTCGTGACCGAAATCAACGTCACCAGCCCGACCTGCTTTCAGGAAATTCATCAGCAGACGGGTTTTGATGTGTCGGCAATGTTTGTCGATGCGCTGCAGCGGACCCTGACGGCCGGGGGCTGACGTGCGCACGCTGGCCGGTCTGCTGGAATGGGTGCCGCGCTGGTACTGGCGCCTCGGGTTCTGGACGCTGGTGCTGGCGGTGGTGGTGGTGTCGCTGCTGCCGGTTGCTTATCTGCCCGAGCAGGTGGCAAGCATTTGGGACAAGGCCCAGCATGCTTTGGGCTTTGCGGTGCTGGCCGTGCTGGGTCTGTGGGCCTACCCCGGGCGGGCAGGCGTCGTCCTGCTGGGGCTGTTGCTGCTTGGGGCCTTGATCGAACTGGCGCAAAACGCCACCGGCTGGCGGCAGGGCGACTGGCAGGACCTGCTGGCCAACGCCGTGGGGATGGCGCTGGGGTGGTTGTTGGCGTTCATGCGGCGGCCCACCACACCCAGCCGCTGATCCGAAGCGCCACCACGGCACGCACGGCTGCGCCTTGTTTGAGCATCTCGCGGCTGTGGCCGGAATCCACAACACGATGGCACTCGGTGGCGTGGCCACCGGCAGCATGAAGGCTCACGACACCGCCAGACACAGCAACAAGGTGAGCGAAGATCGGCTCGGCATCAGGCGTGCACGGGCAGGCCGTCCACGAACACCTTCAGCTCGCCGGGTGCAAACGGGGTCCAGATTTCGTTGCGCGTCAGCGGGGCGGTCACGATCACGGCGGCACGATCGCCAGGCTGGTTGACTTCGGCAAAGTTGATGCTCCAGTCCTCATCGGTCAGGGTGGCCTGGGCAAACGGGTGCTGCCGTACCAGATAGTGCAGTTGCGTGCTGCAGTGCGCCCACAGCGCCTGCCCGTTGGAGAGCAGGCAATTGAAGGTGCCATGGGCTCGTATCTGGGGCACCAGTTCCTGCAAGGTCAGGGTGAGTTCGGCCACGCTGGGCACATCCGCATGCGATTTGGCCAGTTCCTGCATCAGCCAGCAAAAGGCGCGCTCGCTGTCGGTGTCGCCGACGGGCCGAAAATGCGCGTGCAGGTGGGGGCGATAGCGCTTGAGGTCGCCGTTGTGAGCAAACACCCAATGGCGACCCCACAGTTCGCGGGTGAACGGGTGGGTGTTTTCCAGCCTGACGGCACCTTCGGTCGCCTTGCGCACATGCGCGATGATGTTCGTGCTTTTCAGAGGGTAGTGACGCAGAAAATCGGCCATCGGGGAGTCGGCCGCGCGGCCGTGATCGACAAAAAGCCGCAGTCCCTTGCCTTCGAAAAAGGCAATGCCCCAGCCGTCGGCGTGGTGATCGGTGGCGCCTCCGCGGCGCCGAAAGCCGGTGAAACTGAAGTTCGCGTCGGTCGGAGTGGCGCAATTGAGGCCGAGCAGTTGGCACATACGCGAAGGTTAACACCACAGGCTGCCTACAATGGGCGTTATGCAATTCACCGACCTGCTGCTGGCTGCCGAGCACAAGAACCGATCCCTGCTGTGTGTCGGGCTGGACCCCGACCCCAGCCGCTTGCCGCACGCCATGCGCAACGACCCCGACCGGATGTACGAGTTCTGCGCTGCGGTGGTCGATGCCACGGCCGATCTGGCGATCGCGTTCAAACCCCAGATTGCCTATTTCGCCGCCTACCGGGCCGAAGAACAACTGGAGCGGCTGATGGCCCACATCCGGGTGGCCGCGCCGCAGGTGCCGATCATTCTGGACGCCAAGCGCGGCGACATTGGCAGCACCGCCGAGCAATACGCCAAGGAGGCCTTCGAACGCTACGGCGCCGACGCCGTGACGCTGTCGCCTTTCATGGGATGGGATTCGGTTCAGCCGTATCTGCGCTACCCCGGCAAAGGGGTCTATCTGCTGTGCCGAACCAGCAACCCCGGGGGCGACGATCTGCAGAGCCAGCGGCTCGCCAGCGTCGCAGGCCAGCCCCTGCTGTACGAGCATGTAGCCCGGCTGGCGCAAGGGCCGTGGAACCTGACCGGCCAGGTAGGGCTGGTGGTCGGGGCCACCTACCCGGCCGAAATAAGCCGCGTCCGGGACCTGGCACCCACGGTGCCGCTGCTCATACCGGGCGTGGGTGCGCAAGGCGGCGATGCCGAGGCCACGGTGCAAGCGGGCTGGCGTGGGGACGCCCAGCGCACCACCGGTTCCGTGGCGATCAACTCCTCGCGGGCGATTCTGTACGCCAGTGCCGAGGCCGATTTTGCCGATGCCGCCCGGCGCGTGGCCGAGGCGACCCGGCAGGCGCTGGAACGGGCCAAACCGTCAGCCACCACTTGACTCGATGCGCCCTTTGCATTCACCCAAGCCGACGATGGTCTCGTGCCAGCTTTATCCAGCCAGCGTCTGGCCCTGCTGGATGCAGATCTACAAGTCGTCTTGTACACTCTGACGCAACAGGACGTGCGGGCGTACACGGACGCCCACGAAACAGTGAGCAAGGAAGATGCGCCACGCAGCCGATACTGAACGCGTTGCATCGAAGGCGCGACCAGTTCAGCTTGCCAGACTTCAGTCCTTGCAGAACCGGATGACTTGAAATGAGAAGCATACACAAATCGCTGTTTCTTGGGCTTGTAGTCTGGCTGAGTGCAGTCACGGCCGTCTGGGCCCATGTTGGAACCGTCACGCATATCAGTGGAGTACTTGTGGCTCATCGTCCGAGCGGTGAAACCATCCTCCTGGCGCCTCATTCACCGGTGGAAGTTGGCGATGTTCTGGTTTCTGAAGCGAACTCGTTCGCCCGCATCCGCTTCAATGACGGTGGCGACCTACTGGTGAGACCCCACTCACGGATCACCATCAAGCAGTACCGCTACAACCGGAAAAGACCAGAAAGAGACGCGGTGTCCCTCAATCTGGTTCAGGGAGGCATGCGAGTCATTACCGGCGCAGTGGGCCGGCGAAACCCGGGCAAGCACCACGTCACCACGCCCACCGCCACGGTAGGGATACGGGGGACAGACTTTGGTTTGCAGCAATGCAGCGGCGATTGCGCTGGTTTGCGAGACAACAGCGGAAACCCGCTGCCCGATGGTTTGCACATCGACGTGCAGAGCGGCACCATTTTTGCGGTAAATGCTGCGGGCAGCATAGACATCAGCGCGGGCCAGTTTGGTTTTGTCGGCGACAGTCAGACCATGCCAGCCATTGCACCGGAGCCACAAGGTTTTCTGGTCAGTGTGCCACCCAACATGACCGACCCCGATGAATCGGACAACCCCCTAGACCCGGGCGGCGATGGCGGCGTGCAAGGGTCCGATACCAACGAGAACAGTAGTGACAGCGGCAGCGGCAGTGATGACAGCAGCGACAGCAGTGGTGGTGATGACGGTGGTGGCGACAGCGGCGACAGCAGTGTGCCCATGACTTCCCGCTATGCCACGATCTTCTCCGGCTTTCTCTAGCATTTGGATGGCTGACTTCCAATCGACGACCGCTCGCGACAGCCATTTCGGATAACAAGGCAACCATCGTGAAGCCGGAAATTTTGCATAAGGGGGCTGGATGAAGGAAGTGGACAAACTGCTCAAGCGACTGGAAGCCTTGAACCAGGTGGGCGCTGCGCTGTCCGACGAGCGTGACGTGACGCGGCTGCTGGAAAAAATTCTGCTGGCCGCCCAAAGCATCACCCATGCGGATGGGGGAACTCTGTACCTGGCCACGCCAGACGCCACGCGCTTGCGGTTTTCCATCGTCCGCAACAGCTCCCTGGGGATTGCCTTCGTTGAGCCGCATGAGCAAGCCCCGTACGGCAACTTCAAAGACCTGGAGATGTTCGAGCCCGACGGTCGCTGCAACCACCAGATGGTGGCCACCTACGCGGCGCACACGGGCAAAACGGTCAACATCCCTGATGCCTACACGGCGCAAGGGTTTGATTTTGCCGGGACGCGGGCTTTTGATCGCGCCACGGGATACCGCTCGCAATCTTTCCTCACGGTGCCCATGAAAAACCACGAGGGCGATCTGATCGGCGTGCTGCAGTTGATCAACGCACTCGACCTTCCAACCGGCCAAGTGACCGCGTTCAGCGATGCCGACCAGCGGCTCGCCGAATCGCTGGCTTCGCAGGCGGCGGTCGCGCTGACCAACCGTCAGCTTGTCGTCCAGCTCGAGCAGTTGTTCGAATCGTTCGTCAGGCTGATCAACGTCGCCATTGACCAAAAGTCGCCCCACACCGGTGGTCATTGCGAACGGGTGCCGGAACTGACCATGCTGCTGGCGCACGCGGTCAATGCAACGCAGGAAGGCCCGCTGGCCGACGTCCACCTGTCCGACAAGGACTTCTACGAACTCAGCATCGCGGCCTTGCTGCACGATTGCGGCAAGGTGTCAACCCCGGCGCATGTGGTGGACAAGGCCACCAAGCTCGAAACCATCGTGGACCGCATTCATTGGCTCGACGCCAAATTCGAGGCCGCCCGTCGCCAGCAGGAGGCGGCCGTGTGGAAGGCGGTGGCCGAAGGCACCGAGGCCCGAACGGCGGCCTTGGCCCGCTGGCAGGCCTGGTGTGTACAGATGGAGGAAGACCGCGCCCTGTTGCACCGGATCAATGCCGGGGCCGAACGGGTGGCCGATGCCGATCTGGCGCGTGTTCAGGCGATTGCCGCCCATTACCGCTGGATCAACCCGGATGGGCAGGACGAAGCGCTGATTTCAGCCAATGAGCTGGAAAACCTGTCCATCCGGTCAGGAACCCTGACACCTGCCGAGCGCGACATCATCCACCACCATATCGTGGCCACGATCAAGATGCTGGAGCAACTGCCCTGGCCAAAAAACCTGCGCAACGTGCCGGAATACGCGGGCGGGCATCACGAGCGCATGGATGGCAAAGGCTACCCCAAGGGCCTCAAGCGCGAGGAGATGAGCTGGCAGGCCCGCATGATGGGCATTGCCGACATTTTTGAAGCCCTGACCGCGTCGGACCGCCCTTACAAAGCCCCCATGAAACTGTCCGAGGCGTTGCGGATCATGGATAAATTCAAAGCCAATGGTCACATCGACCCGGATTTGTACGACGTGTTTGTGAGCAAGCAGGTCTATAAAAGCTATGCGTTGCAGTTTCTGGATGCCTCCCAGATCGACCTCTGACGGCTGGTCGGCGCCCCCCGCCCACCCGCTCTTTACTTGCTGTCCAAGCGATGGCTGCCGTCCCAATCGGCTCCAGGCGGGTTGTCCTGCCACATCTGGATTCGGCTTCGGTACAGTGCGCACAGGGTGGTCATGCCCGTGCTGACCTGGCAGGCATCCAGTTGGGCAAGTGCTGGGTTCCACGCCTGGCTGCGGTAGTACTGTAAAAACAGCGTCCACGACGCCAGCCAGTCCGGAGCGGTCGGGGGCACTTCTGGGGTGGGCAGAGGGGTGTAAATAGTGACGCTGACGTCCTTGCCCTTGACCTTGACCCGGTCGAGCTCCAGCCAGACCCAGTCGTTACCCGCTTGCTGCCGGGTGGTTGCGCTCACCACCACATCCACCCCATAGGTTGTGCTCAGCCCTTCGAGCCGTGAACCCAGGTTGACGGCGTCGCCTATCACCGTGTAGCTGCGCCGCAAGTCCGAGCCCATGTCGCCCACCATCATGGGGCCGGTGTTGATACCCACACCCATGCCGATGGGGGGCAGGCCTTCGGTGGCGTGCTCGGCGTTGATGCTGTCGATGACCTTGCTCATGGCCAGCGCGGCCACAACGGCCTTGCGGGCATGATCGGGGGTGTCGGTGGGGGCACCCCAGAACGCCATGATGCAGTCCCCCATGAATTTGTCGATGGTGCCGCCGTGCTCGCGGATCACATGGGTCAGCCGGGTGAACAGGCGGTTGAGCAGTCGCTGCAGGTCTTCGGGCGCGAGTTTTTCAGACACGGCAGTGAAACCGCGCATGTCGGTGAACATGACGCTGAGGACTCGGTTCTGCGCCTGCATGGAGTAACGCTCGGGCTCCTTGACCATTTCCTCCACCAGTTCGGGCGGGACGTAGCTGCCGAACAGGTCGGCCAGGTGGCGCTTGGATCGGGTTTCTACCAAATAGCCGTACAGGGCGTGCAGCACCAGCATGCTCAAGACCATCAGCACGGCTGATACCACAGGCAGGGCAAGCAGGTGGGCTGAAAACAGCCACGCATTTAGCGCGATCAGGCCGATAGCAGCGACCCCGGTGGCCACCCCGCCCCAGAGGGCATTGAGCCACACCAGCGCAGCGGCCAGCAGCAGGCCCACCGCCAACACCTGCACGATTTCAAAACCACGGGCGTAGTCTGGCCGCACCGGCACCCGGCCGTCGAGCAAGCTGGCCAGCATGTTGGCGTGCGTTTCCACGCCCGGATAGACCTCGCTCACCGGTGTGGCGCGCAAATCCAGCAGGCCGGGGGCGGTGGTGCCCAGCAGCACCACGGTGCCGTCGAGCATACCCGGTGGCAACAGCCCTTGGAGCACGTCGGCGGCCGAAAAATAGGGGTAGGTGCCGCCCAGCGGGCCACCTCGTCCGCGGAACTCGATGAGCGCGGCCAGCCGGTCGTCAACCGGGATGTGCATGGAGCGTTCGCCGTCCTGCAGCACGATGCTTTGCAGGCGTTCTGGGCCGTTGTGCGCCGCACCCGGGGCGTAGCCCGGTCGAACCGCTGGCTCCCCCATGATGTGGCGAAACATGGCCAGAGCGAGCGACTCGTAATACCGGCCCTCGAATTCGGCCAGCAGCGGCAGGGAGCGCACGACGCCGTCGGCATCGACGATGGGGTTGAAAAAACCGGCACGCGGGGCCGCGCTGGCTAGCCTTTCGATGTTGCTGCCGTAGCCGTTCCACTGGGTGGCCCGAAATGGCCGGTCGCCGGTCTGCGCAGGGTCGATCACCGGTGCCGGCAAGGTGCCAGCACGCAAGCCGGTGCGGTCACTGGTGAAGTAATAGCCCAGAATCACCGGCCGATTGGCGAGCGCCTGGGCAAAGCGGCCATCGAAGTCCAGTTCGCTGCGCAGGGTTTCCAAGTGTTCTAGAAACGGGGCGTTGTCACGCAAATCGCCTGCGGCCAGTTGCTCCAGTTGCCTCAGGCCGGAACTCTCGTCGGGCTCGGCAAATACCACGTCCATCCCCATGACGACGATGTCGTGCTGCTCGAACAGGGTGTTGACCAACTGCGCCATATGGTGCCGGGACCAAGGCCAGCGACCCACCTCGGCCAGACTGTCCTCGTCGATGTCGATGATGACGATGCGGTGGTCGGTTTCGGTCGAGACATGGAGCCGGATGTGCGCGTCATATACCATGGCTTCGAGCCGGTCGATGACGGCCGGCCGCCAGAGGTCGGCCGCGATGCCGAATGCCAGCAGCACCGGCAGCAGGCCGATCAGGAAGCGGCGCAGGCGGCGCAAGTTGGCACTCGGCAGGACCGGCTATTGGTGATGCTGGCGATGCTGGTGATGCTGGCGCACGGGAGCCCGGCCAGACCGGCAGTAACCCAGTCGAGCGCTTGACCCCCATTCTGGGTGGGCTGAGTGTCGCAGGCAGCCGACAGCGCCTGCCGTTTGAGGCTGGGCAGGATAACCTGGCCCGCCAACCACCGTGTGATTCTCATGAGGCGCCCTCCAGCAAAAAACACATTTCGGTGCCCGCAATCGATATCAGGTCTTTGTGCTGCAGCGGCACGGCTTGCTGCCCGACCGCTTGGCCGTTGAGCAGGGGGGCGGTCGAGCCATCCACCCGGCAGAAGGTGTAGCCAGCGGTGCTCTGGTTGATGGCGGCCACCGCAACCCCCGGCTTGCCCAGGGTGGTCACCACTTTCGTAAGCGTCATTTCCTTGCCAGCGGCCGGGCCGCTGAGCACGCGGACGCGGGCGGTAGGGGCCGGTGCTGGCACCGCTGCCGATCCTGGTGCGGCGGGGGTAGAGGCAGAAGCCAAGGTGCGAGCCGGGGCAGGAGGAGGGTCGGCGTCTGGCACCGGGTCCAGCGTCACACGGATCTGGTAGCGGCCGATATCGATCAGATCGCCCGGCTTGAGCAAGGTGGAAACGATGGCCTTGCCGTTCACATAGGTGCCATTCGTGCTGTTGAGGTCGATCAGTTCCAGGCCTTGCGGCTGCTGCACCAACACGGCGTGTTCGCCACTGACGGCCAGATTGTCCACCACGATATCGTTGTAAGGCCGCCGCCCCAGCGTGGTGCGGGGCTGGGTGAGCACGATGTCCTTCAGGGCCACTCCGTCGAGGGAAATGGTCATGGTGGGCATAGGGGGCTCCGGTAGGACATGGGGTGCGTTGATTGTGCCATGGCGGCCGACGGATGCAGGGGGTGCGCCGATTGGGGCGAACACTGCACCAGCACCAGCGAAATGTTGTCTCGCCCTCCGGCCTCGTTGGCACGCCGCAGCAATTCATGACCTGCGCGTTCCAGTGGCCCAAAGTGCAGTAGAACCTGAGCCATCTCGGTGTCTGCAAGCATGTCGTTGAGGCCGTCAGAGCAAAACAGGTAGGTGTCACCGGGTTGCACCAGATGCTCGTGGACATCCACATTCACTTGGGCAGCCACGCCAATGGCGCGGGTCACCAGATTCTTGTCATGCGCGACCCGGGCCAGATGAGGCGGGATCAGGCCGGCATCGAGCTTTTCCTGCAAGAGCGAATGGTCTCGGGTGAGGCCAACGAAGCGGCCTTGCCGCAAGCGGTAGGCCCGAGAGTCACCCACATGGCCGATGGTCACTCGGCTGCCCTGGAAGACGGCGGTCACCAGGGTGGTGGCCATCCCGCGATGATCCGGATTGGCCTGGGCCGCTTCAAAAACGGCCCGGTTGGCGTACAACATCGCATCCAGCACCAGGGGCATGACGCGGGCTGGCGGATCATCGTCAGACCACAAAACGGCGAAACGGTCCGCCACTGCATGGGTGGCCAGATGACTCGCCACTTCGCCCGCGTTGTAGCCGCCCATGCCGTCGGCCAACACGACCAGACCCCTCGCCGGATGCACAGCGAGGGCATCTTCGTTATTGACCCGGATCCGACCGGTATCGGTCAGGCTGAAGAAGTCACATTTCATGGCGTGGGCTGGATGAACAGGCAATCAGTGTAGCGCGAGCGCCGATGAAAAAGGCCCGCAACAGCGGGCCGGGGTACACCAGATGCGGCAAACGCTGCAATTACAGCAAGCCGCGTAGCAGTTTGCCCATTTCAGACGGGTTGCGGGTGATGGTGAAGCCGCACTCTTCCATGATGGCGAGTTTGGCATCAGCCGTGTCGGCGCCACCGGAGATGAGCGCCCCAGCATGGCCCATGCGCTTGCCGGGAGGGGCGGTGACACCGGCGATGAAGCCGACGATGGGCTTTTTCATGTTCGCCTTGCACCACTGGGCGGCTTCGGCTTCGTCCGGGCCACCGATCTCGCCGATCATGATCACGGCGTCGGTGTCGGGGTCGTCGTTGAAGGCCTTCATCACGTCGATGTGCTTGAGGCCGTTGATCGGGTCGCCGCCGATGCCGACGGCCGACGACTGGCCGATGCCCAGTTCGGTCAGTTGCGCCACGGCTTCGTAGGTCAGGGTGCCGGAACGCGAGACGACACCGACGCGACCTTTCTTGTGGATGTGGCCGGGCATGATGCCGATCTTGATCTCGTCGGGCGTGATCAGGCCGGGGCAGTTGGGGCCCAGCAGCAGGGTCTTCTTGCCGCCGGCGGCTTCCTTGGCCTTCATCTTGTTGCGCACTTCCAGCATGTCGCGGATCGGGATGCCTTCGGTGATGCAGATGGCCAAGTCCAGCTCGGCCTCGACGGCTTCCCAGATGGCGGCGGCAGCGCCGGCGGGCGGCACATAGATCACCGACACGGTGGCGCCGGTCTGCTGCGCAGCTTCCTTGACGGTCGAGTAGATCGGGATGTTGAAGATAGCCTCACCGGCTTTCTTGGGGTTCACGCCGGCGACGAAGCAGTTCTTGCCGTTGGCGTATTCCTGGCACTTCTCGGTGTGGAACTGGCCGGTCTTGCCGGTGATGCCCTGGGTGATGACCTTGGTGTCTTTGTTGATGTAGATCGACATGACGTGTTCTCGCTTTCCTGGGCTTAGGCTTTGACCGCTGCGGCCACCTTCTGGGCGGCTTCGGCCATGGTGTCGGCAGAGATGATGGGCAGGCCGGACTCGGCCAGCATCTTCTTGCCCAGCTCTTCGTTGGTGCCCTTCATGCGCACCACCAGCGGTACGTTCAGGTTCACCGCACGGCAGGCGGTGATGACGCCGGTGGCGATGGTGTCGCACTTCATGATGCCGCCAAAGATGTTGACCAGAATGGCCTTGACCTTGTCGTTCTTGAGCATGATCTTGAAAGCCTCGGTCACTTTCTCGGGCGTGGCACCGCCGCCGACATCGAGGAAGTTGGCCGGCTCGGCGCCGAACAGCTTGATGGTGTCCATGGTGGCCATGGCCAGACCGGCGCCGTTGACCAGGCAGCCGATGTTGCCGTCCAGGCTGATGTAGGCGAGGTCGAACTTGGAGGCTTCGATTTCGGCCGGGTCTTCTTCGTCCAGATCGCGCAGGGCCACGATTTCGGGGTGGCGGAACAGCGCGTTGGCGTCGAAGTTGAACTTCGCGTCCAGGGCCATCAGCTTGCCCTTGGAGTCGCAGTTCAGCGGGTTGATTTCCACCAGCGAGGCGTCGGTGTCCATGTAGCACTGGTAGATCTTGGCGAAGATGTCGACCGCCTGATCAATGGAAGCGCCGGTCAGGCCGATGGCGGCCGCCACCTTGCGCGACTGCGCTTCGGTGATGCCGGTCAGCGGGTCGATCATCTCGGTGATGATCTTCTCGGGCGTGGAATGGGCCACTTCCTCGATGTCCATGCCGCCTTCGCTGGAGGCGATCAGGGCGACCTTCTGGGTGGCGCGGTCGGTCACCAGCGACACATACAGTTCGTTCTTGATGTCGGCTCCGTCTTCGATGTAGAGGCGGCGCACTTTCTGGCCTTCCGGGCCGGTCTGGTGCGTGACCAGTTGCATGCCCAGGATGTCGCTGGCGCGGGCCTTGACGTCGTCGATGCTCTTGGCGACCTTGACGCCGCCGCCCTTGCCACGACCACCGGCGTGGATCTGGGCCTTGACCACCCAGACCGGGCCGCCGAGCTTCTGCGCCGCCTCGACGGCTTCCTGCACCGTGAACGCGGGAATGCCGCGCGGCACCGGCACACCAAACTGACGCAAGATTTCCTTGCCTTGGTACTCGTGAATCTTCATGAAAATCGCTCTCTTAAAGAGTCAAACACAACACGTCCGCCCTGAGGGCAAGGTAGCGTGGGCATGGTAAAGGCCACGATATCGGCACAACAGGCCAAGGGACACACCAAGCCTGAAATGTATCATGCAGCCATGCGCCCAACTTGACGCTGGGCTGACGGCTGACCCCGGATTGCAGCTTGTGCCCTCTCTCAATACCCCATTGGAGTATCTCTCATGCCCCAGGTTTTCATCGACGGCGAAGCCGGCACCACCGGATTGCAGATCCGCGAGCGACTCGCCGATCTGCCGTCCATCGAGTTACTCAGCATCGAGCCGGCACGCCGCAAAGACCCGGCAGCCAAGCGTGAACTCATGGCTCAGGCCGATCTGGTCATCCTGTGCCTGCACGACGACGCGGCGCGCGCATCGGTGGCCATGATCGACGAGTTGAAGGCCGCAGGTGCCAAGGCACCGCGCATCATCGACGCATCCACCGCGCACCGCGTGGCACCGGGCTGGGTTTACGGCTTCCCGGAGCTGTGCGCCACCCAGGCGCACGCAGTGAGTAGCGCCGATCGTGTGGCCAACCCCGGCTGTTATGCAACGGGGGCGATTGCCCTGATACGCCCGCTGGTGGATGCCGGGTTGATCCCGCCCGACTGCCCACTGAGTCTGCCCAGCGTGAGCGGCTACAGCGGCGGCGGGCGCACCATGATCGAGGCCTACGAAGCGGGCACCGCCGCACCGTTCGAACTCTATGCGCTGGGGCTGAACCACAAGCACATCCCGGAAATCATGGCCCTGACGGGCTTGACGCGCCGCCCACTGTTCATCCCCTCGGTGGGCAACTTCGCGCAGGGCATGCTGGTGCAGTTGCCGCTGCATCTGGATACGTTGCCCGGCCACGTCACCGCCACCGAATTGCACGCTGCGCTGGCGGCCCATTACGCAGGCAGCCACTGGGTGAGCGTCCAACCCGCCACCGCCGACGGCAAGCTCGATGCCGTGGCGCTGGCGGGCACCAACCACCTGGAACTGCGCGTCTATGGCAACGAGGCGCAGCGCCACGCCGTGCTGGTGGCCCGGCTCGACAACCTGGGCAAAGGAGCCAGTGGCGCAGCGGTGCAGAATCTCAGGCTGATGCTGGGCGTCTGAACCTTCAGGTGTTCACGATCCAGCCGGACTCCAGGCGTGCGGCACCCGATGCCACCAGCTCCTGCACGAGTTCGGTGATCCAGGCGTCCATGTCCTGGGCGCTAAGCTGCCGGTGTTGCTGCACCAAGTAGGGGGTCTGCTTGGCCCAAGCTCTGAAGGACGCCTCGGGCACCCGCTGCCATTGCAGCAATTTGAACTTGAGCAAGACCTTCGAGGCGTAGCGCAGATGTTTCTGCGGGGCGTCGCAAAACTGCTGCAGGCGGCTGCGGGCCCGACCCAGCGCCTGGGCGACCGCGTCGGTGCCACTGAACGGGCGGCCGTGCCCGGGAATCACGCAAACCGGTGCCAACTGCTCGATCAGCTCCAGCGTCTGGCCGACCTCAGCAAAAGCGCCTACGCCGTCGAGTTCCGGGAACACCACGCCAAAGCCGTTTTCCCACAGCGCGTCGCCCGCAATCAGGACGCCGTGCGTGGGCTCAAACAACAGCACGGCGTGCGGATCGTGCCCCGGCGCGGCGTGGATGCTCCAGGTCAGGCCGCCCAGTTCCCAGGTTGAGCCGGCAAGCAGCACGCCATCGTGCCGAAAACGCGGGCAGTCTTGTCCCGTGGCAAGGTAGGTCAGGGTGGCTTCGTCCCACGCCGCCACGGCAGCGGCATGTCCGGGGGGAATCCAGGTTTGCAAAGCAGGGTAGTGCTGCTGTAGCGCCGCGTTGCCGCCGCAATGGTCGCTGTGCAGGTGGGTGTTGAACAGCCGCCTCAGGGGGCGACCCTGCAAGGCACGGCTCACCAGGGCGAGTGTCTGGCTGGCATGGGAGCCATAACCGGAGTCGATCAGCGTGGCACCGTCCGGCGCGTCAAGCAGGATGTTGTTGGCCGACAGCCAGCCGCGCTCCCAGACTTGTATGCCTGCGGGTAGGGGTGTTGCGTCGTCTCTCATGCAAGCAGCGCGAGCCGTGCTTACTTCTGGCGCAGTTCGCGGCGCAGGATCTTGCCCACGTTGCTCTTGGGGAGCTCGTCGCGGAACTCGATGTATTTGGGCCGCTTGTAGCCGGTCAGGTTGTCGTGGCAGTAGCGCAACACCGCTTCTTCGGTCAGCGTCGGGTCACTGCGCACCACATACACCTTGATGGCTTCACCCGAGTGCCCATCGGGCACGCCCACGGTGGCACATTCGAGCACGCCCGGGCACAGGGAAATCACGCTGTCGAGCTCGGTCGGGTACACGTTGAAGCCGGACACGATGATCATGTCCTTCTTGCGATCGACGATGCGGATGTAGCCCCGGTCGTCCATGATGCCGATGTCGCCGGTGCGCATATAGCCGTCGGCGGTGAAGGCCTTGGCGTTTTCTTCGGGTTTGTTGTAGTACCCCGGCATCACATTGGGGCCTTTGATGCAGATTTCCCCCGTCTGACCCAGTGACAGGCTGTAGCCGTCGTCGTCTTTGATGGCGATGTCGATGCCCGGCAAGGGCAGGCCGATCGTGCCAGTGAACTCGGTATTGGTGACCGGGTTGTTGGTGCCGATGGCGCAGGTCTCGCTCATGCCCCAGCCTTCGATCATGGCGCAGCGGGTCACGGCTTGCCACTGGCGAGCCGTCCCCTCGGATGCTGCCATGCCCCCCGCCTGCGACAGCACCAGGGAAGAAAAATCCAACTGGCGAAACCGTGCGTTGTTCAGCAAGCCATTGAACAGGGTGTTGACCGCCGGCAGCGAATGAAACGGCCGACTCTTGAGCGTTTCGACGAATTGGGGGATGTCGCGCGGGTTGGGAATAAGCGTGGCATGAGCGCCGTGCCGGATCACCAGCAGCATCAGCGTGAGCGCGAAAATGTGATACAGCGGCAGCGCCATGATGTGATTGGCCTGCCGCACATCGCCCAGTTTGTCGAGTGCGGGGGTGAACCAGGCTTCGGCTTGCAGCGTCGCGGCAATCACGTTGCCGTGGGTAAGGATCGCCCCTTTGGACAAGCCGGTCGTACCGCCGGTGTATTGCAGGAACGCAATCGAATCGTGATGCACGTCGGCGGGCTGGAGCGAGGCCGAAGCCCCTTTCTTGATGGCCTGCTTGAAGGACACAATCGTTCGCCCTTCAAGGGGCAGCTTGAACGGCGGTACCATCTTGGCCAGGTGGCGAACGGCAAAGGTGATCCAGTGGCCGTACCAGAAGCCCAACTCGTCGCCCATGCTCGCCACCACCACATGCTTGACCTGGGTCCGCTCGATCACGTCTTCGAGGGTGTGCGCAAAGTTTTCAAGGATGATGATGGCCTGTGCGCCCGAATCCTTGAGCTGGTGCTCGAGTTCGCGAGTGGTGTAGAGGGGGTTCACATTCACACAGGTGTAGCCCGCCCGCAACACCCCGGCCATGGCGACCGGGAACTGCGGCAGGTTGGGCAGCATGATGGCCACCCGGGCACCCGTGGGCAACCCCAGCGACTGCAAGTAGGCCCCGAGCGCCTGGCTCAGCCGGTCGAGCTGGCCATAGGTCATCCATTCATTCATGCACACCGAGACCGGCTGTCGAGCGTTTTGCCGAAAAGATGCCTCGAAGAGCTCATTGAGTGAGCGGTATTGCGAGGGGTCGATTTCGGCAGGAACCCCAGGTGGGTAATGCTTGAGCCAGATTCGGTCCATGGGTCTCTCTCGGTGTTGTTTGGCAAGATGGCGGGTGGCGTGGCAAGATTTTGGCGGTTCACGGCTCGGGCCGACACAGGGCAAGTCCCTAGAAGCTGTCGCGCAAGGCACAGTTGGAAAGCCGGTGATGCCGATCACGACCCATCACCCCAAATCCCTGGGCACTGTCGTGTTTTCCTGACGCAGGGTTGGCAGAAATCAGGGTTAACCCTTATATTCCGGTCATGCTAGGAGGTGTCATGTCCCGTCCACGAGTCAAAGCGCCTATTCGAACGCTGAGGGATGTGCATCGCCCGGCGATCCTGCGGCATTTGCTCGACCTGGGCGAAGATGACCGCTATCTGCGTTTCGGCTATGCAGCCCATGACGGTCAGATCCGCCGTTACGTGGCGGGATTGCGTTTCGATTGCGATGAGGTGTTCGGGATCTTCAACTGGCGCATGCAGCTCATTGCGATGGCCCACTTGGCCTACATGATCGAAGGCATGGGGCAGCACACGGCGGAATTCGGGGTCAGTGTGTCGGGGCATGCGCGTGGGCGCGGATTTGGCAACCAGCTCTTTGCGCGGGCTGTGCGGCATGCACGCAACGAAGGCGTGCGCAAGCTGGTGATTCACGCCCTGACCGAGAACGCCGCCATGCTGGCGATCGCCCGTAAGGGGGGGGCCACGGTCGAGCGAGATGGCCCTGAAAGTCAGGCGCTGCTGGTATTGCCACCGGCCGATTTCGAGTCCAATGTGACCGAGCTGATGGACGAGCAGCTCGCCCGTTCGCAGTATTACATCAAGCTCGGCCGCCATCGCGTGCGCCGCTGGTGGCGCCGCCTGGCAGGCTGGGGGCAGTTGATGGTGCGCCGCCGACCGGGCAGTTGAACGCTGTGTCGGCCCTGTTGTATCCTACGGGCTCCTCAACTACGCCGACCTCTCAGTGGCCGAACCCTACCCCAGTCCGTCGCCGCACCGCTCGGTGCGGCACATCGACAAGCGCAGTTTTCTGCAAAAACTCGCCGAATTCATCCATCCCGGGCCCGATTCGAAAGACGAGCTGATCGAAACTCTGGCCGAGGCCGAGGACAACAACATCATCAATGCCGAATCGCGGGTCATGCTCGAAGGCGTGATCCGCATCGCGGACATGACGGCTGGCGACGTGATGGTGGCGGCACCGCGCATGGACGTGCTGGATATTCAGGCGCCTTTTCAGGAGCTGCTCAAGACGGTGATCGATACCGCGCATTCCCGTTTCCCGGTCTATGAAGGCGAGCGCGACAACATCATCGGCATCCTGATGGCCAAGGACTTGCTCAAGTTGCACCGGGCCCCGGAATTGAACCTTCGAACGCTGCTGAGGTCAACTGTCTTTGTGCCTGAAAGCAAGGGACTGAACGATCTGCTGCGCGAGTTTCGGGGCAACCGCAACCACCTCGCCATCGTGATTGACGAGTTTGGCCGGGTGGCCGGGCTCATCACCATCGAAGACGTGCTGGAAGAAATCGTCGGTGAAATCGAGGACGAGTTCGACGAAGCGGATGCGCAAGGCGATATCTTCACCCTGGCCGATGGATCTTGCCGCGTGGCCGGCGACACCCCGATCGAGCGGGTCAACGAGTGGTTCGAGATGGCTTTGCCTGATGATGAATTCAACACCGTGGGCGGGCTGATTGCGCATGAAATCGGCCGTGTGCCCAAACGCGGCGAGGTCCACGAGCGCGACGGCTTGCGCTTTCTGGTGCAGCACACCAAGGGCGGTGCCGTGACCTGGTTCAAGGTCACCCGTCTGACGGAGACGGCTTGACCCCGGCGTACTGGGCCGTACCCGTGGTGCTGGCTGGGTTGGCCCACGCCTGGGCCTTGGCGTGGCCTTGGCCCAGTCTGAGCGCACTGGGCTGGCAGCCTTGGCAGCCTTGGC
>DBAZ01000015.1:0-1804 GCA_002291945.1 Tepidimonas sp. UBA997 | reverse complement strand
GGCAGCCTTGGCAGCCTTGGCAAACGGGCGAGCCGCTCCCTTGGCTGCAATGGCTGGCGCTGGTCGTTCTGGCCTGGGTGTGCCGACAGGCACCGAGCTGGCGATCTGCAGCGCTGCTGGCCTGGCTGTTCGGCACGGCCTGGTTGGTCGGCACTTTCTGGTGGCTGTTCATTGCCATGAACACCTATGGCGGTCTGCCGGCCTGGATGGCGGTGTTTTCGCTCTGGGCGCTGGCGGCTTTTCTGGCGCTGTACACGGCAGCGGCCGGTGGGCTGGCCTGGCGCTGGCGTTTGGCGTCGCCCGGGCGTTACGCCTTGGTGTTTGCCGCCGTCTGGCTGCTGGCCGAATGGGCGCGCGGGCGCTGGCTGACCGGCTTCCCTTGGGGGGCGGCGGGGTACGCCCATGTAGATGCACTGGCGGCCTGGGCACCGTGGGTGGGTGTCTATGGCATGGGCGCACTGAGCGCCGGGCTGGCCGCTGCGGTGGCAGCCGGGGCTTGGCAACGCGGCTGGTTGCCCAAGGCGGTGCTGGCGCTGTTGTTGCTGCCGATGTTCTGGCCGTCGGCGGGGCGCTGGCTGGCGGACGCGCAGCCAGCCTTCACCCAGTCCACCGGCGAGGTGCCGGTCGTGCTGCTGCAAGGCAATATTCCCCAAGACGAAAAATTCCAACCCAGCGGCGGGATACCCCTGGCGCTGGACTGGTACCTGAGAGCCACGGGCGAAGCGCTGCAACGCCTGGATGCCCGAGGCGGCGGCTTGGTGGTGGCACCCGAAACGGCCATACCCGTGCTGCCCCAGCAAATGGACCCGGCGTGGTGGGCGCAGTGGCAGGCGCAGGTCGCGGCCAGCCAGTCGGCGGTGTTGATCGGACTGCCGCTGGGCAGCAAGGGGGCGGGCTACACCAATTCGGTGGCGGGCTGGACGCCGACGCTCGACGCCTACCGCTACGACAAACATCACCTGGTCCCTTTTGGCGAGTTCGTGCCGCCTTTTTTCCGCTGGTTCACCGAGTGGATGGAGATGCCTCTGGGTGACCTCAGTCAGGGTGCTCTGGCACAGCCGCCGTTCGAGTGGATGGGGCAACGCTGGGCACCCAATATCTGCTACGAAGACCTGTTCGGCGAAGAGTTGGCGGCTTCGTTTCGACACGGCGCGGCGGCACCCACGGTGCTGGTGAACGTCAGCAACATCGCCTGGTTTGGCAACACCGTGGTGATCGACCAGCACCGGCACATTGCGCGCCTGCGCTCGCTGGAACTGCAGCGCTCGGCGGTGCGCGCCACCAACACCGGTGCCACCGCCGTGATCGACCCCTGGGGTCGGGTGCTGGCCGAATACCCGAGGATGAGCCGGGGCATGCTGGAAAGCTCGGTCGAGGGGCGTACCGGCATCACCCCCTACGCCTGGTGGGCCAGCCGCTTCGGCCTGTGGCCGCTGGTGCTGCTGGCCTTGGGCGTGCTGGGCTGGCACCTGCGATCTGGTCGGGGGGCGCTGCCGGGCCACTAGAATCAAGGGCTGCCCCCGATTCAACCCTCGCCCATGCTGACCTTTCAACAAATCATCCTCAAGCTTCAGGCCTACTGGGACGCCCAAGGCTGCGCCCTGCTGCAGCCCTACGACATGGAAGTCGGCGCAGGCACCAGCCACACCGCCACCTTTTTGCGCGCCATCGGGCCGGAGCCTTGGAAGGCCGCCTATGTGCAGCCGAGCCGCCGCCCCAAGGACGGCCGCTACGGCGAAAACCCGAATCGCTTGCAGCACTACTACCAGTACCAGGTGGTGCTCAAGCCGGCGCCAGCCAACAT
>DBAZ01000068.1:17723-37020 GCA_002291945.1 Tepidimonas sp. UBA997 | reverse complement strand
TGTGAACCGGCCTGTGAACCGGGCTGGAAATCGGCAGCGGCAGGCAAAGAGACCCGAAACGCCACCGGCGGCGGTGACTCCAGGCCACTGATCCACGCCAGCAGTCGATCAGCCACCACCACGCGCGGCACGCCATCGAGCCCGGGCCAGTCGGCTGCCAGTGCCGGGCAGGACTGCGCCACCACCACGACCAAGGGTCGCCTGCCACGGGCCAGCCAAGCGCGGCACAGGTGATCCCCCTCCAGCCAGACCTCACCGACTTTGCGATACGCCGTGCTGTCCTGCGCCAAGGCGCGGCACTGTTTGATCCAAGGGTTGTCGCGGGATGTGAGGACTGCTGCCGACATGCGGGTACCTCCTGCCTCAGGTTGCAGAGGCTGCTTGAAACCGGGCTGCTGCCTGCGCCACCGGGGCAAAACTGCGTCGATGCGCCACACAGGGGCCGTGCTGTTGCAAGGCGGCCAGATGGCCAGCGGTGCCGTACCCCTTGTGCCGGTCGAAACCGTAACCGGGGAACTCGGCATGCAACTCTTGCAGCAAGCGATCGCGGGTCACTTTGGCCACGATGGACGCCGCCGAAATGGCAGCCACCCGGGCATCGCCGCCGACGATGGCCTCGGCGCGAACCGCCAGCACGGGCAGGCGATTGCCATCGACGAGCACCCGTTGCGGCTTCAGACGCAGCCCTTCCACCGCCCGCCGCATCGCCAGCAGAGTGGCCTGCAAAATGTTCAAACGGTCGATTTCTTCCACCGAAGCCAGCGCCACCGAACAGCACAAGGCATGGGCTCGAATCTGGTCGTAGAGGCTGGCACGTCGCACCGCCGAGAGTTTTTTCGAGTCAGCCAGTCCGTGGATGGGGCGGGTTTCGTCGAGCATCACCGCCGCTGCCACCACCGGGCCGGCCAGCGGGCCGCGCCCGGCCTCGTCCACGCCTGCCAGTAGCGGGACGTCGGGCCAGACCAAGGGCTGTTGCCGGTCCGACTCAGCCAAGGACTTGCGCGATCGCATGGGTGGCCAGTGCGGAGGTGTCACGGTGCAAGTCGTGATGCAGCGAAGCAAATCGGGCTTGTAGCCGCTGCACGCGCTCGCGGGTGGCGTGGTCGTCGGCCAGCCAGGCCAAGGTGGCCTGCGCCAGCGCCTCGGGGGTGGCCGCCTGCTGGAGCAATTCGGGCACCAGAAACTCGCCAGCCAGAATGTTGGGCAAGCCGACCCAGGGCTGCAGGCGCTGGCGCTGATGCAGCTTCCACGACAGCCAGTTCATGTGATAAGCGATCACCATCGGGCGCTTGAACAGCGCCGCCTCCAGCGTCGCCGTACCACTGGCGATCAAGGTCACGTCGCAAGCAGCCAACGCCGTGTGCGAGCCGCCACGGGTGACGCGCACGCGCTGCGCCAGTCCGCCAGCCTGCACCTGTTGCAACACCCGATCGTGCAGCGCTGGCACGGCAGGCAAGACCCATTGCAAGGTCGGCCTGACGCGCAGCATGTGCTGCGCCGCCTGCAAGAAGCGCGGCAGCAGGTGGTCGATTTCTGACCGGCGGCTACCCGGCAGCAGCGCCACCACGGGCGCGTCGTCGTGCAACTGCAGCGACTGCCGCGCCGCCGCCCGGTCGGGCTCCTGGGGGATCAGCGGTGCCAGCGGATGACCGATGTAGGTGGCCGGGATGCCATGCGCCTGAAACAAGGCTGGCTCGAAAGGGAAGATACACAGCAGATGATCGACGTGCTGGCGGATGAGCGCCATCCGTTGTGGTCGCCAAGCCCAGACTGCAGGCGCAACCAGATGCACGGTTTTGATGCCGCGTTTGCGCAGATCGCCTTCCAGGGCGAGGTTGAAATCGGGCGCATCCACCCCCACAAACACCTGCGGCGGCGCTGCCAGCAGACGGTCGCGCAACTGGCGCCGGATGCCGACGATGTCCCGGTAGTGGCGCAACACCTCCACGTAGCCCCGCACCGCCAGCTTGTCGCTCGGCCACCAGGCATCAAAACCCTGCGCCTGCATGGCCGGGCCACCGATGCCCGCTGCCAGCCAGTGCGGCCAGCGCTGCCTGGTGCCCGCGAGCAACTGGGCGGCCAGCAGGTCGCCCGACGCTTCCCCGGCCACCATGGCCAGGTCACAGGCCGACGAACCAGGCATCAACGCACGATGCCCCGCTGGGCAGTCATGCGCTGCAAAAAGTCCGACATCAGCGACACATCGGCGGCAGCTTGGGCAAAGCGCTCCGGCAGCTCCCTGATGCGGCCCTGCGCCTGCTCCAGCGTCAGGTTCTCGCGGTAGAGCGCCTTGTACATAGCCTTGACGGCCGCGATGCGCTCCTCGGTGTAGCCCCGGCGGCGCAGACCTTTGACATTGATGGAGCGGGCACCGGCGGGGTGCCCCTGCGCCATGACGAAGGGTGGCACGTCGGCAAACAGCAGCGACGACATGGCGGTCATGGCATGAGCGCCGATGCGCACAAACTGATGCACCACCGTGTAGCCGCCCAGAATGACCCAGTCGCCCACTTCCACATGCCCGCCCAACTGGGCGTTGTTGGCAAAAATGGTATGACTGCCCACCGCGCAATCGTGCGCCAGGTGGGTATAGGCCATCATCCAGTTGTCGTTCCCCAGCCGGGTCACGCCGCCGCCCTGCACGGTGCCTATGTGGTAGGTACTGTATTCGCGGATGGTGTTGCGGTCGCCAATACGCAGTTCGCACGGTTCTCCAGCGTACTTCTTGTCCTGACTGGGCAGGCCGAGCGAGACAAAAGGAGAGATGCGATTGTCCACCCCCAGCGTGGTGTGGCCCTCCAGCACACAATGGGGGCCGATCGTGGTGCCCGCGCCGATCTTCACATGCGGGCCGATCAGGGTGTAGGGGCCAACGCGGACCGTGCTGTCGAGTTCGGCCTTCGGGTCCACCAGGGCGGTTGGGTGTATTTCTGCCATGGTATCGGCCTCAGGCAATGGTGCGCATGGTACACATCAGCTCGGCTTCACAGGCCACTTCGTCGCCCACGCGGGCCGAGCCTTTGAATTTGAAGACGCCCGCCTTCATGCGCTCGAGCGTGACGTCCATCACCAGTTGATCCCCCGGCTCCACCGGGCGCTTGAAACGTGCGCCGTCGATGCCGGCAAAGTAGTAAACGGTTTTCTCATCGGGCGTGACGCCGAGCGTGTCAAAGGCCAGCAGGGCGGCCGACTGCGCCATCGCCTCCAGCATATACACCCCCGGGAACACCGGGCGGTGTGGGAAGTGGCCATTGAACTGGGGTTCGTTGATGGTGACGTTCTTCAGCGTCTGGATGGACTTGCCTTTTTCCACCGCAAGCACGCGATCCACCAGCAAAATGGGGTAGCGGTGCGGCAACTGTTTGAGTATCTGGTGTATGTCCATCATGATCGGTGTTCCAATGCTTGGATGCGCTCGCGCAAGCGGTGCAGTTGCCGCAGCGTGGCCGCATTTTTTTCCCAGCTCTTATTGTCGTCGATCGGGAACACGCCGCTGTACTGACCCGGCTGCAGGATCGAACGCATGACGACCGAAGCCGCCGAGATGTGGACGTGGTCTGCCAGAGTGAGGTGCCCGAGCACGACCGCGCCGCCGCCCACCGTGCAATGGGCACCGATTTTCGCGCTGCCCGCCACACCCACGCAGCCTGCCAGCGCCGTGTGCTGGCCGATATGCACGTTGTGCCCGATCTGGATCAGGTTGTCGAGCTTGACCCCGTCCTCGATCACGGTGTCCTCCAGTGCGCCGCGATCGACACAACTGTTGGCACCGATTTCGACGTCGTCACCGATGCGCACCGCCCCCAGTTGCTCGATCTTGACCCATACGCCGCCGCTCGGCGCGAAGCCAAAGCCATCGGCACCGATGACCACCCCACCATGCAGGATGCAACGCGCACCCAGCCGACAATCGCGGCCGACCAGCACCCGCGGGGCCAGACGGCTTGCGACCCCGATCTGCGCCCGCCGCTCGACCACGCCGTGGGCCCCGATCCGGGCACCGGACTGAATCACTGCGGCGGCCTCGATCACGGCATAAGGGCCGACCCACGCATCGTCCGCGACCGAAGCGGTCGGGTGTATGGAGGCCGTGGGGTGTATGCGGGGTGCCTCATCGGCCTCATCCGCTTCCTGGCGGGCCCGCCACCACTGGGTCAAGCGGGCAAAGTAGCCATACGGGTCATCGACCTCGATGCAGGCAGCGCGTCTTTGGGCCGTTTGCAGCAGGTGCGGCGCAACGATCAACACGCCAGCCCGGGTGGACTCGATCTGCGCGGCGTAGCGGGCGTGGGCAACAAAAGAAATCGCCTCGTGGTCGGCTGCTGCGAGCGTAGCGATGCGCAAAATGCGGGTGTTCGGATCGCCATGTAAAACGCCGCCCAAGGCGGCGTGCAGTTCTGACAGTGTGACAGTCACGAATGCGGCCTGCCGTCAACGCGCACCGTTGAGCCCGGCGAGCACCTTGTCGGTGATGTCGTGGCGGGGATTGATGTACACCGCTTCCTGGATGATGAGATCGAACCGTTCGGCTTCCGCAATCTGGCGGATGACGCGATTGGCGCGTTCCAGCACCTGTTGGAGTTCTTCGTTTTTGCGCAGATTCAGATCTTCCTGAAATTCGCGGCTGCGTCTTTGGAAGTCGCGATCCAGATCCACCAGTTGACGCTGGCGTGTCACGCGCTGGGTTTCGGAAAGCGTGGGGCCTTCGCGCTCAAAGGTCTCGGAAGCGGTGCGGAGCTGGGCCCTGAGGTTTTCAATCTCCCGCTCGCGGCGCGAGAACTCCTGCTCCAGCTTGGTTTGTGCCGCACGCGCCGGTGCCGAGTCACGGAAGATGCGGTCGATATTGACGAAACCAATTTTGAAATCTTGCGCAGTTGCACTGACCGTTGCGGTAGCCGCTGCCAAACCGAGCACCAGGACCGTGAGAGCACGGCGTATCACGTCAAATGAGAGGAGTTTCATCAAAAAGAGGTTCCGATCTGGAATTGAACACTTTGGGGTTTGTCGTTGGGAAACTTGCGCACCGGTTGTGCATAGGCGATTCTAAGCGGCCCCACCGGCGATATCCAACTGATGCCTATACCCACCGAGGCACGCAGATCGGATAGTTTGGTGGATTGGCGGAAGTCATCCGAGACGTTGCCGACGTCGAAGAAACCAAACATGCGCAAGGTGCGGTCATTGCCGGCGCCGGGGAAGGGTGCAATGATTTCGGTATTCAGCAAGACCATACGCGATCCGCCAATGTAAGACAGGGTACTGAGATTGCCGTCGATGCCACTGGTGCCGCCCAAGGTACCCTGCTCGAAACCGCGCACGGAGCCCAGGCCGCCACCAAAGAAGTTCTTGAACAACGGGAAGGGGCGTCCACCCAGACCCTTGCCCCAGCCCGCTTCCGCATTCAATGCCAGGGTGAACTGGCGGTTCAGGGGGATGTAGTGCTGGTACTGCCCACTGAAGCGGGTGTAGCGGGTGTCACCGCCAACGCCCAGTTCGGCATTCAAGCGTATCAGTCGTCCTTCGGTCGGCACCAGGGCGCTGTCGCGACTGTCACGCGACCAGCCTACCGTCAGTGGCACCGACGAAGCCGAGGTGCCGAAATCGTTGATGAAGCGCCGGTAGGCATCAGGCAACCCCCGGCCAGGCTCGATTCGGGTTTGTTCGATGCCGATGCCAAAGAAAACGGTGTCGTTTTCGGTGAAAGGCACACCGAATCGGACCCGCGCCCCGGGCGTGACCAGCCGATAGTCCCCCTCTTGCGAGGACAATGGCCGTGTGGTGCGGTAGTAGAAGTCAAAAGACCGGGAAATGCCGTCCTGGGTGAAATAAGGGTTGACCGTGGACAAGGAAAACTGCCGGTTGTAGTCGCTGGTATTGAGGTTCAAACCGAGGAAGTTCCCGCTGCCAAACACGTTTTCCTGTTGAATCCCTGCCACCAGCGACAGCCCCTCGGCCTGAGAAAACCCGGCACCGAGCGACAGATTGCCGGTCGGGCGTTCCTCGACCGTGACCACCAGGTCAACCTGATCGGGCGCATCAGGGACTTCACGGGTGTCGATGGCGACCCGGGTGAAAAAGCCGAGGCGATCCACCCGGTCGCGGGAGATGCGGATGCGGTCACTGTCGAACCAGGACGATTCGAGTTGGCGGAATTCGCGCCGGATCACCTCGTCGCGGGTGCGGTTGTTGCCTTGGATATCGATACGGCGCACGTAGGCCCGGCGGGACGGCTGGGCCTGCAGCACGATAGCCACGGCGGCATTGTCGCGGTCGATCTCTGGCACGGCCTCGACGCGGGCGAATGCATAGCCAAACGTGCCGAAATAGTCGGTGAAGGCACGGGTGGTGTCGGCCACGTCCTCGGCGTTGTAGGCCTGGCCGGGTCGAATCTGGATCAGGGACTTGAAATCGTCTTCGCGCCCGAGGAAGTCCCCCTCCAGCCGCACGCTAGACACCACGAAGCGCTTGCCTTCGGTGATGTTGACGGTGATCGACATGTGCTCCTTGCCCGGGGTGATGGCCACCTGGGTGGAGTCGATGGAAAACTCCAGAAACCCACGCGTCAGGTAGTGCGAGCGCAGGGTTTCGAGGTCGGCATTGAGTCGTGCCCGTGAGTAGCGGTCGGATCGGGTGTACCAGCTCAGCCAGTTACCGGTGTTGAGGTCGAACAGCCCGCGCAGCGTCGAGTCGCTGAACGCTTCGTTGCCCACGACCCGGATTTCGCGGATGCGCGTGACATCGCCTTCGACCACACTGAAGTCGATATTCACCCGGTTGCGCTCGATCGGCGTCACGGTGGCGGTGACATCCACCGCGTACATGCTCCGGTTGAGGTATTGGCGCTTGAGCTCCTGCTCGGCCCGATCCGCCAGTGCGCGGTCGAAGGGGCGACCTTCGGTCAGGCCGACATCGCGCAGGGCGCGCCGCAGCACCTCGTTGTCGAACTCGCGTATGCCCGAAAAAGTGATGCCCGCCACCGTCGGGCGTTCTTCCACGATCACCACCAGCACGTCGCCATCGACTTGCAGACGAACGTCCGAAAACAGGCCCAGGCCGAACAGGGAACGAATGGCAGCCGAGCCTTGTTCGTCGGAGAAGGTGTCGCCAACCCGAAAGGGCAGCGAAGCAAAGATGGTTCCCGGCTCCACCCGCTGCAGCCCTTCGACCCGTATGTCGCGCAAGGTAAAGGGACTCACCGCCCAAGCGGGCAGCGCAGCCACCAAGGTGGTCAACAGAGCGCCCCAGGCAACTCCCCGCATACGGGTTGGCTTGTGTTTCATGAAAATACAGGTTTCAGCCCAGCAACCGGGCAACATCGTTGAATATGGCGATCGACATGAGTCCCAGCAGCAGCACCATGCCAGCACGCTGCAGGCGATCCATCCAGAGGTCGGACACGGGTCGGCCTGTCACCGCTTCCCACAGATAATACATCAGGTGCCCCCCGTCCAGAACCGGCAACGGCAGCAGGTTGAGCACCCCCAGGCTGACGCTGATCAAAGCCAGGAACAGCAGATAGGAGGTCAAACCCATGCTGGCGGACTGACCGGCGTAGTCGGCAATCGTGATCGGCCCGCTGAGGTTCTGCAAGGACGCCTCTCCGGTGAGCATCCGATACAGCATGCGCACCGTCAGGGCAGCCACCTCCCAAGTCCTCACCACCCCGTGCCACATCCCTTCCAGAGGCCCGTAAGTCAGCGTCAGCATGGCCGGGGCCGCACCGATGTAGGCACCCACCCGGCCCACCCAGACTCCATCGACCTGCTCGGGCTTGGGCTGGACATCGACAGCCAGTACCTGCGCCCCGCGCTCGACCATCCAGCGCTGCGGCAGGGACTGTCCGTCTGCAGTGACGGAAGCACGTATCCAGGCTCGCAGTTGCTGGCCATCGGCGACCGGACTGCCGTTGACCGACAGGACGCGGTCACCGGCTTGCAAACCGGCTGTTTGCGCGGCCCCGCCAGCCAGCAGGCGACCAACCTCAGGGGCCGACCAGGGAGCAAGCAGCCCGATACGCTCGAACAATCGGGCATCGGCGTCGCGCACCGGCAGTGCCGACAATTCCAGCGTTACTTGGCGCGTGACGCGCCCCGATGCATCACCCACATGCAGGATCAGATCCTGCCCATCGAGCGCAGAACGGGTCAAGCGCCAGCGCAACTCGTCGAACGACTCCAGTGGATGCAAGGATGCGCCTGCGGCTTGGGTGCCCAGAATCCAGTCTCCGCCCTGCAAGCCGGCCCGCTGCGCCAAAGAACCCGCCGCCGGCTCGGAGATGATGGGCTTTGGTGCCTGAACGCCCGTCCAGGCCACCAAGGCGTACAGAAAAATCGCCAGCAACAGGTTGGCTGCAGGGCCTGCCGCCACGATGGCGGTGCGCTTGCGCAGCGACTGATTATTGAAGGCCCGAGGCCGATCTTCGAGCGGCACCGGGCCTTCGCGCTCGTCGAGCATGCGGACGTAGCCCCCCAGGGGCAATACCGCGACCACGAATTCCGTCCCGTTGGCCGACTGCCGACACCAAATCGGTTTGCCAAAACCAATCGAGAAACGCAACACTTTGACGCCGCAAGCCAGCGCGACCCGGTAGTGGCCATATTCGTGGACGGCGATCAGCAGCGCCAGCGCGGCAATGAATGCAAGCAGGGTCAACATCGATCAGCCCCCCCAGAACGCAGGCTGACCTGCTGCTGCGCCAGCCGTCGTGCGGCGGCATCGAGTTCGAGCAAGGCCTCGAGGCCATCGGGGTTGGAGGGCAGCAGCGCCGACAAAGTGGCATGGTTGACCGCATGGATCTGGTCAAAACCCAGTTGCCCGGCCAGGAACGACGCCACCGCCACTTCGTTGGCGGCATTGAGCACCGCCGTCGTGCCTGCAGGCGCTTGCAGCGCATCCCAGGCCAGGAACAGGCCGGGGAAGCGGTCACGAGACGGTGCCTCGAAAGTCAAGGCCCCGATGGTGGCAAAGTTCGGCGGCGCAGCACCGGATAGGATGCGCTCGGGCCAGCTCAGGCCATAGGCAATCGGCACCCGCATGTCCGGCGTGCCCAGTTGCGCCAGCACCGAGCCGTCGCGGTACTGCACCATCGAATGAATCACGCTTTGGGGGTGTATCACCACCTCGATCTGCTGCGGCGACAGACCAAACAGGTAATGCGCCTCGATGACTTCCAGCGCCTTGTTCATCATGGTGGCAGAATCCACCGAAATCTTGCGGCCCATCACCCAGTTGGGGTGGGCACAGGCTTGGTCGGGCGTGACGCCAGCCAGAGTCGATGGATCGCGCTGGCGAAATGGGCCGCCCGACGCGGTGAGGATGATTTTTTCCACCCGGCTCGACCAGGTTGACGGCGACTCGGGCAAGGACTGGAACACGGCAGAGTGCTCGCTGTCGATGGGAATCAGCGTGGCACCACCGGCATGAACCAGTTCCATGAACCAGCGTCCGCCGACCACCAGCGCCTCCTTGTTGGCCAGCAGCAGCTTCTTGCCGCTGCGGGCTGCCGCCACACAAGGCGGCAGGCCAGCGGCCCCGACGATGGCGGCCATCACCACATCCACCTCCGCTGCTGAGGCGACCTCGCACAAGGCGTCCGGCCCGACCAGAACTTGGGTGCTCGCCCCCAGCGTGCGCAGGGCCGACTGGAGTTGTGCGGCGTGCGGCTCGGTGATCACGGCGTAGCGGGCCTTGAACTCCAGGCACTGCCGCGCCAGCACATCGACCTGACGCGCTGCCGTCAGGGCAAACACCGCATAGCGGTCCCGATGGCGGCGCACCACATCGAGCGTGCTGCTGCCGATGGAGCCGGTGGCACCCAGAACCGTCAGTTGCTGCATCGCTTGGCTCCTGCACCCATCACCACGACACCATCCACATGGCCAGGGGCAAGACGGGCAGCAGGGCATCGATACGGTCGAGCACCCCGCCGTGACCCGGCATCAAGCTGCTGGAGTCCTTGCGGCCCGCACTGCGCTTGACCAGCGACTCGACCAGATCCCCCGCCACGCTCATGGCCACCAGCAACCACAAGGCGGCCATTGCCAGCAGCGGCTGGCTCCAAGCCCAGAGCACACCGAAAAGCTGGCGCTCAGACCAGGCCGACAAGCCCCAGACCCAGACGAAAAACAGCACCGTCACCCCCACCCAGCCACTGATCGCGCCCTCCCAGGTTTTGCTCGGACTGATTCGTGGGGCCAGTTTGTGCCGCCCGAAAGCCTTGCCGCCGAAGTAGGCCGCGATGTCGGCCACCCAGACCAGCAACAGGATGCTCAGCAACATGCCGACTCCCATCACCCACGCCTGCACCAGCGCCCACCAGGCCGCAGCCAGCAGCAACCAGCCTATGGTCAGCCGCAGGACACGTGGAATGGCCGGCCAACCCGCGACACCGCGGTACAGCAGCCAGGGGGTGGCCAGCAGCCAGATCAGGCTCGCCAGCAGCCAGATGAGGCGGCTATCGACATCCGGACCGACCCACCACCACACAGAGGCCAGGCCCAGACCCAGACCGAAGCCCGCTGCCCGAGCCACCCATTGCCTACACCCATTGAGCCGTGCCCACTCCCATCCGGCGACCCCGATCAGCAACAGCGTCACCCCGACGAAAGGCACAGGCGATGCATAGAACAGCGCCGGAAGCAAAATAGCCAGCAAGACGAGCGACGTGATCACGCGGTGTTTGAACATGCCGCTCTTCAGACGGCGGCAACGGCCGTGGATGCCAACTGCTCGGAAATCCGGCCAAAGCGCCTCTCGCGGGTGGCATAGGCGTGCAAGGCGGCCAAAAAAGTCGGTTTGTCGAAGGCCGGCCAGAGCGCATGGGTAAAAAATAACTCGCTGTAGGCCATCTGCCAGAGCAGGAAATTGCTCAGCCGCTGCTCGCCGCCGGTACGGATCAGCAAATCCGGGTCGGGCACATGACTCAGGGCCAGCGCCTGCGCCAGCGCCGCTTCGGTGATTTCGATGTCCTGCGCAACCAGGTGGCGAGCGGCTTGGGCGATGTCCCAGCGCCCGCCATAGTTGAAGCAGACGTTCAGCACCAGGGTCTGGTTGGGCGCGGTCTGCTGTTGGGCCGCCAGCAGGCTCATTTGCAGGGGTTCGGACAATGCGGCCCGATCACCTGGAAAATGCAAGCGAACGCCCGCCTCATCGAGGGCGGACACTTCCCGATCCAAGGCCTTGGCCAGCAGCCCCATCAAGCCACTGACTTCATCGCTGGGGCGACGCCAGTTTTCTGACGAAAACGCAAACACCGTCAGCACCTTGACGCCGGACTCGATCGACCAACGCACCACTTCGCGCAGTTTTTCCAAGCCTTGGCGGTGCCCGGCCAGGCGAGGCAGCAGCCGCTGCTTGGCCCAGCGGCCGTTGCCATCCATGACGATCGCCACGTGGTGTGGCACGCAAACCGTGGGGGCGCTGTTCATGCCGCAGCCTAGTCATCGACCCCGAGGTCAGATGGCCATGATGTCCTGTTCTTTGGCCGCGACGATCTTGTCAACCTCGACAATCATGCGGTCGGTCAGCTTCTGAATCTCGTCCTGGGTGCGGCGCTCATCGTCCTCGGAAGCCAGTTTGTCCTTGACCAGTTTTTTGACTTGCTCGTTGGCGTCGCGGCGCAAATTGCGGATGGCGATCTTGCTTTGCTCGCCCTCACCCTTGACCAGTTTGGTGAGTTCCTTGCGGCGTTCTTCCGTCATGGCCGGAATCGGCACCCGAATCAGGTCGCCCTGCGAAGCCGGATTCAGACCCAGATCGGATTCACGGATGGCCTTCTCGATTTTGGCCCCCATGCCCTTTTCCCAAGGCGCCACGCCGATGGTGCGGCCATCGAGCAGCGACAGATTCGCCACCTGCGAGATAGGCAGCAGTGCGCCGTAGTATTCGACCTGCACCGTGTCGAGCAAGGCCGGATTGGCGCGTCCGGTACGCACCTTGGCCAAGTTGGCTTTGAGGGCCTCCAGCGAGGCGTTCATCTTGTGATCGGCGTTTTTCTTGATGTCAGGGATTTGCATGACTCACCTCAGAAAGGGCACCATCGTGCGCCCGAAAAACCGCATCCACCGGGCATGCTTCAGACATGCACCAGCGTGCCCTCGTCTTCACCCATGACCACACGGCGCAAGGCACCGGGCTTGAATATGCTGAACACCTTGACGGGCAGGTTCTGGTCGCGGCACAGGGCGAAGGCGGTGGCATCCATGACCTGCAACTGGCGCGCCATGGCTTCGTCAAAGCTGATCGACTGGTAGCGCGTTGCCGCTGCATCCTTCTTCGGGTCAGCGCTATAGACGCCATCGACCTTGGTCGCCTTGAGCACGATCGCAGCGCCGATTTCGGCACCCCGCAAAGCCGCAGCGGTGTCGGTGGTGAAGAAGGGGTTGCCCGTGCCAGCGGCAAAAATCACCACCTTGCCTTCTTCGAGGTATTGCAAGGCCTTGGGGCGCACATAGGGCTCGACCACCTGCTCGATGGCAATCGCCGACATGACGCGCGCGGTCAACCCGGCACGATTCATGGCATCGCCCAGCGCCAGCGAATTCATCACCGTGGCTAGCATCCCCATGTAGTCGGCAGTGGCACGCTCCATGCCCACCGAACCGCCTGCCACCCCGCGGAAAATGTTACCGCCACCGATCACCACGGCCACCTCGACACCGAGCCGGTTCACCTCGGCCACCTCGCCCACGATGCGCTCGATGGTGGCTCGGTTGATGCCGAAGGCGTCGTCACCCATCAGGGCTTCGCCAGACAACTTCAGAAGAATGCGCTTGTGGGCAGGCATAAGACCTCTAGGAAAATAACCGTTGATTTTAGGGGCTGGACAGGAAAACAGCCGACTCCGGCAGGAAATCGGCTGTGTTTTTTTGTGATGCGCGAGGGCATCACGGCCATCCGTCAGCGCTTAGCGCTCAGGCACCCTTGGCAGCAGCCACCTGAGCGGCCACTTCTGCCGCAAAGTCGTCCTGCTTTTTCTCGATGCCTTCGCCCACCACGTACAGGGTGAAGCCCTTGACTTGGGTGTTGGCCGACTTGAGGTAGGCCCCGACGGTCTGCTTGCCGTCTGCGGCTTTGACGAACACCTGATCCAGCAAGGACACTTCCTTCAGATATTTCTGTACGCCACCTTCGATGCGCTTGGCAACGATATCTGCCGGCTGGGCTGGCTTGCCAGCGGCTTCAGCGGCCTTGCGGTCCTCTTCGGCCTTGCCTGCTGCCACGGCACGTTCTTTGTCGATCAGCTCAGCGGGCACGTCGGCACCCGACAGCGCCACCGGCTTCATGGCGGCAATGTGCATGGCGGCGTCCTTGGCGGCCACGGCGTCGCCGTCAAACTCCACCAGCACGCCGATGCGCACCCCGTGCAGGTAGGCCGCCAGTTGGCCACCCCCGCTGTAGCGCTTGAAGCGGCGGATCGACATGTTTTCACCGATCTTGCCAATCAGGCCCTTGCGCACCTCTTCCACGGTCGGGCCAAAGCCCTCCATGGACAGCGGCAGTTCGCCCAGCGCAGCCACATCGACCGGGTTGTTCTGGACAACGAGTTCGGCCACGTGGTTGCAGAACGCCAGGAACAGGTCGTTCTTGGAAACGAAGTCGGTTTCGCAGTTGATCTCGACCAAGGCACCGTGGGTGCCGTCGATGAACGAGGCCACCACGCCTTCGGCGGTGACGCGGCTGGCGGCCTTGCCGGCCTTGTTGCCCAGCTTGACGCGCAGGATTTCTTCGGCCTTGTCCATGCTGCCTTCGGCCTCGGTCAGGGCCTTTTTGCATTCCATCATGGGGGCATCGGTTTTGGCGCGCAGTTCGGCGACCATGCTTGCGGTGATTGCAGCCATTGTGTACTCCAGTGCTGGGCTCCCGGCCCAGAATGTGATTGACCCAAGTAAGCGCCGATCCTACAAAAAAGGGGCTCAGCGCCCCTTCTCTTGCAGGCCAGCAAAAATCAGGCTGCGTCCTTGACCTCGACGAACTCGTCGGCGCTGGAGGACTGAACCGCCTGCACCACGTTGTTCACCGCATGGGCGCGACCTTCGCGTATGGCATCGGCCACACCGCGGGCATACAGGGCCACGGCCTTGGCCGAGTCGTCGTTGCCCGGGATGATGTAATCCACGCCTTCGGGGTTGTGGTTGGTGTCCACCACGCCGATCAGCGGAATGCCCAGTTTCTTGGCTTCGGACACGGCAATCTTGTGGTAGCCCACGTCGATCACGAAAATGGCGTCAGGCAGAGCGGTCATGTTCTGGATGCCGCCGATGTCTTTTTCGAGCTTTTCCATTTCGCGGGCGAACATCAGTTGCTCTTTCTTGGACATGCTGTCGAGGCCGGCTTCCTTCTGGGCCTGCATGTCTTTCAGACGCTTGATGGAGGTCTTGACCGTCTTGAAGTTGGTCAACATGCCACCGAGCCAGCGCTGCTCCACGTAGGGCACACCCGCACGCTGGGCTTCCTGGGCCACGATGTCACGCGACTGGCGCTTGGTGCCCACCATCAGCACGGTGCCGCCGTTGGAGGTCAACTGACGGATGAATTTGGCGGCCTCTTCGAACATCGGCAACGTCTTTTCGAGGTTGACGATGTGGATTTTGTTGCGATGGCCGAAGATGTAAGGGGCCATCTTGGGGTTCCAGAAGCGGGTCTGGTGACCAAAGTGGACACCGGCTTCCAGCATTTCGCGCATGGAAATGGACATATGATTACTTCAATTTCAAAGGTTGGGACTGAAATCAGACTCCGATCGAGGGCACCTGTGCATCGGCGACCTCGACACCCGGCTGAGTCTGTTTGCGATTGAATCACGATTGAATCACTGGCCTAAACCAGCAAAACCCTAGGATTATAGCACCCCATGCCCACCCGCCCGCTTGACCCGCACACGCTCGAAGGCCTGTGGCCGCTGCACGATGGCCCGGCCAGCCGTGCGGTCGAAGCCTATGGGCAGTCGCGCCTGCCAGCGCACACCCTGATGAACCGCGCCGCGACTGCGGTCTATCGCCTGTCCGCCGCGCTCGCACCCCATGCACGGCAGGTCTGGATCGCCTGCGGCGGGGGCAACAACGGCGGCGACGGGCTGCTGGCCGCCGTGCACTGGTGGCAACGGCTGCAGGCAAACGGCGGGCAGCTCAGCGTCACCTGGCTCGGACGAGAAGACCGCTTGCCCGCCGACGCCGCGCACGCCCTGCAAGCGGCACGCGCCGCCGGTGTACCTTTCAGCCCCGACCCCCCGCCCTCGTTTGACCTCGCCATCGATGCCATTCTGGGCATCGGACTCCACGCAACCGTGTGCGGCCCCGCCCATGACTGGATACAGCGCCTGCAAGCCACCGAGGCGACGGTGCTGGCGGTCGATGTACCCAGCGGCCTCGATGCCGACACCGGCCAGTGGCGCAGCAGCGCCCCCTGCCGCCCGTCGAGCCAGCGCCATACCCTGCAACTGCTGACACTCAAACCCGGCCCTTACACCGCCACCGGTCGCACGGCCAGCGGGCAGATGTGGTTCGACGATCTGGGCCTAGACCCAGCCGCCCACGGCGTTGCTCCGGTGGCCTGGCTGCATGGCCGCACCATGCGCCCGCTTGCAGACCGCCGCCTGGCCCATCACGCACACAAAGGCAGTCATGGCGATGTGTGGATCCTCGGCGGCAGCACCGACCCGACCGGACTCAGCATGGCCGGTGCCGCCCTGCTCGCTGGCCGAGCCAGCCTGAAAGCGGGAGCCGGACGGGTTTACATCAGCCTGCTGGGGCCGGATGATCGCCCACCCCCGCTGTCGGTGGACCCCGTCATGCCCGAACTGATGTTTCGCTCCCCCGCGCAGGCGATGCAGGCGGATGGATTGTCGCACACCGTCGGCGTGTGCGGATGCGGCGGCGGTGCCCTGATCGGGCCGTTGCTGCCGCCGATCCTGGCACGCTGCCCGCGCCTGGTACTGGACGCCGACGCGCTCAATGCCATTGCCGCCGACCCCTTGCTGCAGGAGGCGCTTGGGCAACGGGCCACCCGCGGTTGGGTCACAGTCCTCACGCCGCACCCCCAAGAAGCCGCCCGACTGCTGGGGGAAGCGGTCGCGGCCATCCAGGCCAAGCGCTTGCAGTGGGCGCAAACCTTGGCCGAACGCCTGGCCTGCATCGTGGTTCTCAAAGGCTCGGGCAGCGTGACGGCCGCGCCGGGGCAGCGCCCACGCATCAACCCGACTGGCAATGGCTTGCTGGCCACGGCTGGAACCGGCGACATCCTGGCCGGCCTGATCGGTGCCGCACTGGCCAGCCGCCAGCAACCCGATTTCGAGGCCGTGGCGCAGGCGGTCCATCAGCACGGGCAGTTGGCCGATGCATGGGCCAGCCCACGCCCGTACCTGACGGCCAGCGACTTGCTGGCCGACTTGTGAGTGCATTCAAGCAATCACAATCAACCCCACCTGCAGCACGATGATGAGGATCAGCACCGACAGATCGACCCCCCCGATCTGGGGGATGATGCGCCGGATCGGTGCCAGCACCGGCTCGATCAAGCGCGACAAGGTGGCCTGCATCGGCGCATAGGGCTGCACCCACGACAGCACCGCATACGCCAGCGCCAGCAGCATCAGCCCCATCAGAACCGTGCGCAGCATGAACATGACGGCAAGCAGCACGATGGCAAACACGACCCCCAGCCCCTCCACACCGGCAACCTGGCCGCCACTCAAGAGATGCCAGAGGGCCGCATAGGCCAGAGCCAGTATCAGGGCGGCGCAAAAACTGCCCCAGTCGGCATTCGCCTGCGCCCAAGCTCGCGGCAGCGTGCGGCGCAGGGGTTGAACGATCCAGTCCGTCACGGCCATCACGAAAATCCCCGGTTGCTGGGTCATGCGTAGGCGGCGGGTGTTCATCCAGGCGCGCAACAGGGCGGCCCCGATCAGGAAAAAAAAGAAGGTATCGAGCAGGAAAAGCAGAATCTGCATTTCAACGTTGGCCTTTTTTGGTCTTGCCCATGAGTCGGCTGGATTTTGCCGCAGAAGCTGCGCTGCGCTCGCCCGACACCCGATTTTTTGCACGCTTGGGGGCGGCATCGGCAGGCGCATCCGCTGCCGCTCGGGGTTTTTTGCGCGAGGCTTTGCCCGCGCCAGCGTCCGACGCCGACTCGCCGTGCTTGTCGCGCATGGCGCGCAGCAGCAGTTCGTCGTCGCCCCGCACCAGCCGGAAGTCAACCCGCCGCCCGTCCAAGTCCACCCGGCTGACCTGTACATGCACTTTCGAGCCGAGCGCGTAGCGGATGCCGGTGCGTTCGCCGCGCAACTCCTGCCGCGCTTCATCAAACCGGAAGTACTCGCCGCCCAGTTCGGTGATGTGGACCAGCCCTTCGACGTAGAGACTGTCGAGCGTGACAAACAGGCCGAAACTCGTGACCGCGCTGACCACGCCGGTGAATTCCTCGCCCAAGCGTTCGCGCATGTATTTGCACTTCAACCACGCCTCCACGTCGCGGCTGGCCTCGTCGGCGCGGCGCTCGTTGGCACTGCAATGCAGACCAGCGGCCTGCCAACCCAGCATGTCGGCGCTGGTGCGGTGGGCATGCGCTTTCTCGGCCGCCGAAGGCCCGCGCGATGCCAGCCGCTTGGACAGCTTGGCGTGGGCTTCGCCGGGTGTGGGCAAGGCGGGCAAGTGGTATTTGCGCTCGTGCAGCAGGGCCTTGATGACCCGATGCACCAGCAGATCCGGGTAACGCCGGATGGGGCTGGTGAAGTGGGTGTAAGCCTCGAAGGCAAGGCCGAAATGGCCGCTGTTGTAAGGCGTGTAGATGGCCTGCTGCATGGAGCGCAACAGCATCTGGTGAATCTGGGCGGCATCAGGCCGGCCCTGCGTCAGGTGCGCCAGTTGCTGGAAATCCCGCGGGTGCGGATCGTCCCCCACCGACTGCTGCACCCCCAGCGCCTTGAGGTACTGGCGCAGGGTTTCCAACTTCTCCGGCGTCGGGCCTTCGTGTACCCGAAACAGACCGTAGTGCTTGCTTTGGGCAATGAATTCTGCCGAACAGACGTTGGCCGCCAGCATGGCCTCTTCGATCAGCTTGTGGGCGTCGTTGCGGGTACGGGGCACGATGCGCTCGATGCGGCCCGATTCGTCGCAGACGATCTGGGTCTCGACGGTCTCGAAGTCCACCGCCCCCCGCTGGTCGCGACCGGCCAGCAAGGCCCGATAGACATCGTGCAGATGGAGCAGATGCGGCACCAGCGTCTGGCGCTGCTGGGCCTCCGGCCCGCGGGTGTTTTGCAGAATCGCCGCGACTTCGGTGTAAGTCAGGCGGCCGTGGCTGTACATCACGGCGGGGTAGAACTGGTAGGCGTGAATCTCGCCCTTGGCCGTGATCAGCATGTCGCAGACCATGCACAGCCGCTCCACCTCGGGGTTCAGCGAGCACAAACCGTTCGACAGCTTTTCCGGCAGCATCGGAATCACCCGGCGCGGGAAATAAACGCTGGTGGCGCGGTCGTAAGCATCGACATCGATGGCCTTGCCCGTTTCCACGTAATGGCTCACGTCGGCAATCGCCACCAGCAGCCGCCAGCCTTTGGCGCGCCCC
Organism: Tepidimonas sp. UBA997; assembly: GCA_002291945.1. Lineage (GTDB taxonomy): Bacteria > Pseudomonadota > Gammaproteobacteria > Burkholderiales > Burkholderiaceae_C > UBA997. The sequence goes on along the minus strand of DBAZ01000068.1, from coordinate 18,456 downwards.
ACCTTGGCTGGCTCGCAATAGACTGCATCGTCAAAATCGCGGGCGTCCTCGCCGTCGATCGTGACCAGCGGCACATCGGTCAGGTCGATGCGGCCACGCTTGTCTGCCGGGCGCACCTTGTCGGGCAAGGCCCGCGCCTGGGCCAGAGCCGCCTCGGAAAACTGGTGCGGCACACCGTACTTGCGCACCGCGATCTCGATTTCCATGCCGGGGTCGTCAATGTCGCCCAGCACCTCCTTGACCCGGCCCACCGGCTGGCCAAACAAGGCCGGCGGCTCGGTCAGTTGCACCACCACCACTTGCCCCGGTTTGGCCGACCCGGTGGCCCCTTTGGGGATCAGGACATCTTGGCCGTAACGCTTGTCTTCGGGTGCCACCAGCCAGACACCGCTTTCCTGCAGCAGCCGTCCGATGATGGGGTGGTCGGATCGTTGGATGATCTCCGTCACCCGACCTTCAGGGCGGCCACGGCGGTCGTATCGCACCACCCGGGCCTTGACACGGTCCTTGTGCAGGACGGCACGCATTTCGTTGGAGGGCAGGTACAGGTCGGGCTGACCATCGTCCCGGACGACAAAGCCGTGACCGTCGCGGTGGCCGTTGACCACCCCTTCAAACTCGGACAACAGGCTGTTCTGGATTTTTTCTTTCACTCGGACTTCTTGCTCGCTGCAGGCACTCACCCGTGCTATAATCTCGGCTTATCTGAAAGCCCAGGTGGCGGAATTGGTAG
>DBAZ01000068.1:17113-17350 GCA_002291945.1 Tepidimonas sp. UBA997 | reverse complement strand
TCGAGTCCTCTCTTGGGCACCAATCATAAAGAGTAAAGCCTGCAGAATCCATCTCTGCAGGCTTTTTTCTTGGGTCGGCGCAGCCGCAGATGCCAAAAACCCGACAAAGCCCAATCCAACGCAATCTGAGCTGATTTTTCCATCCGCCCCGCCGCTCCAGCCCAAAAAAAGCCCACAAACAGGCCCAAACACTGCTATAGTCACGGCTTTCCTGAGATGCCCAGGTGGCGGAATTGG
>DBAZ01000068.1:0-16730 GCA_002291945.1 Tepidimonas sp. UBA997 | reverse complement strand
GAGTCCTCTCTTGGGCACCACCCGACAGCAGAGCCTGCCAGCGCTCCCAAGCACGGCAGGCTTTTTCCTTGTCGGGCCAGCATGTCAAACCGGCATGCCGATCAGGTCATGCCCCTGCGCCGACACGATACGCGCCTTGACGAAGTCACCCACCTTGTAAGTTTTGCTGGCCTTCTCGGGCGGCAGCAGGCGCACCACGCCGTCGATCTCGGGGGCATCGGCGTAGCTGCGGCCCACCCCCCCTTTTTTGCCCAGACTCAAAGCCTGATCCACCAGCACCTGCATGGTCGCTCCCACCCGGTGGCTCAAACGTTGGGCAGACACCTCCTCGGCCACGGCCATGAAACGGGCCCGGCGTTGCTCGCGAACGGCATCGGGCAGCGGGTCATCGATCAGGTTGGCCGCCGCCCCTTGCACCGGCGAATAGGCAAAACACCCGGCCCGATCGATCTGCGCCTCCCGGACAAAGTCCAGCAGGTGCTGGAATTCGGCTTCGGTTTCGCCGGGAAAGCCGACAATGAAGGTGCTGCGTATCGCAATCGGCGCACAGATTTCGCGCCAACGCTGGATGCGCTCCAGGTTACGCTCTCCACTGGCAGGCCGCTTCATGCGGCGCAGCACGTCCGGGTGACTGTGCTGCAAGGGCACATCGAGGTAAGGCAGGATCAGCCCTTGCGCCATCAGCGGCACCACCTCGTCCACATGCGGATACGGATAGACGTAATGCAGGCGTACCCAGGCACCGTAGCCACGCGCCATCTCGCCGAGCGCCGCGACCAGATCGAGCATGCGCGTCTTGACCGGCTTGCCATCCCAGAAGCCGGTGCGGTATTTCACATCGACACCGTAGGCGGACGTGTCCTGGCTGACCACCAGCAACTCCTTGACCCCGGCCTCGAACAGCTTGCGCGCCTCGGTCAGCACATCGCCCACCGGACGGCTGACCAGATCGCCCCGCATCGAAGGGATGATGCAGAAAGTGCAACGGTGATTGCAGCCCTCGCTGATCTTGAGGTAGGCGTAGTGCCTAGGAGTGAGCTTGATGCCCTGCGGCGGCACCAGATCGACAAAGGGGTCGTGCGGCTTGGGCAGATGCTTGTGAACCGCCTCCATCACCTCGTGGGTGGCATGAGGGCCGGTCACGGCCAGCACCGCCGGATGCACCTGCTGCACCAGATTCGCGCCGCCTGCACTGGCGCGAGCACCCAGGCAGCCGGTCACGATCACCTTGCCGTTTTCGGCCAAGGCCTCGGCTATCGTGTCCAGACTCTCTTGCACCGCATCGTCGATGAAACCGCAGGTGTTGACGATGACGAGGTCGGCCCCTTGAAAGGTTTTGCTGGTCTGGTAGCCCTCGGCACTGAGCTGCGTGAGGATGAGTTCGGAGTCGGTCAGGGCCTTCGGGCAGCCCAAGCTGACAAAGCCGACTTTGGGGGTGGAGGTGCTGGGAGTGGCGAGTTCGGTCATGGCTGCCGATTGTCTCAGGTCAGCGTTTGACGCCCATGGCCTCCAGCATTTTTTCCTGCATCTGGGTAAAGGCGGTCATGCCAGCCATGCCCGGCATGACCGGGGTTTGCATGCCCATGAACTGCTGCCAGAGTTCGGGCGAAAACCCCTTGGTCGGATCGGTCATGGACTTTTGCAGATCCATGAACACCTGCAAGTTCTTTTCCAGATAAGACCCCATGTAACCCTGCATGGCATGGCCGTAGAAACGAATCAGGTTGGCGAGCATGCTTTCGGAAAACAGCGGCACGCCCGCCGTTTCTTCTTCTAGGATGATCTGCAGCAGGATGCTGCGCGTCAGATCCTCGCCACTTTTGGCCTCCCGCACCACAAACGACTCCCCACGCATTACCAGCGCTTTGACCTCATTCAAGGTGATGTAGGACGATGCATTGGTGTCATACAGGCGCCGATTGGGGTACTTCTTGATGACCCGGACCGACGGGCCGGACGCGGCCTTGGCGGCCTCTTGTTTCTGCACGGGACGGACTCCTGTTGATGGGTTGCGAAGGCCATCCGCATCACCCTGGGTGTAACGATGACGCATTGTAGGCACGTTGGCGGGCACCCGGCAGATACAGAGGGGTTCGCTCTTTATTGCCGTCGTGCGGGGCGACGCCGCGACGCCGCCTGCGGCCAGGCGAGCGTTAGAATGAAAAGTTTTGCCAAGCAGAGGAAAACCCATGAAACGTCTCGAGGGAAAGATAGCCCTGATCACCGGCGCAGGCCAGGGGATCGGAGCAGCCACCGCATTCAAGTTCGCCGCCGAAGGAGCCACCGTGGTGGCCTGCGACATGCGCCAGCAAGCCGTTGACGCGGTCGCTGAGCGCTGCCAGGCACTCGGTGGCCAAGCCATCGGCAGGGTGATGGACGTGACCCAGCGCAGTCAGGTGAACGCGGTGGTTCAAGAGGTGTTGCAGCGTTATGGCCGCATCGATGTTTTGGTCAACAACGCCGGCGTCACCCAAGACGCCCGCCTGCAAAAAATGACCCCGGAACAGTTTGATCGGGTCATGGATGTGAACCTGCGCGGCGTTTTTCACTGCAGCCAGGCGGTGGCCGATGCGATGGTGCTGCAAGGCAGCGGCGTGATCCTCAACGCCTCCTCCATCGTCGGCATTTATGGCAACTTTGGCCAAACCAACTATGCCGCCACCAAATTCGGGGTGATCGGATTCACCAAAACCTGGAGTCGCGAACTCGGCCCCAAAGGCATCCGCGTCAATGCCGTGGCACCGGGGTTCGTGGACACCCCGATTCTGCGCACCATCCCGGAAAAAGTGCTGCAGGAGATGGCGCACAAGGTGCCGCTCAAACGCCTCGGCACCCCAGAGGAGATTGCCAACGTGTATGCCTTTTTGGCCAGCGATGAGGCCAGCTACGTCAATGGCGCGGTGATCGAGGTGTGCGGCGGCATGACCGTCTGAACCCAGCCGCTGTTCAGTGGCTGCTACGCTGGCGCAAGGCTTCGTACAGGCAAACTGCGCTGGCCACCGACACATTCAGGCTTTCCACCGCCCCCTGCATGGGAATGCGCACCAGTTCGTCGCAGGTTTTGCGCGTGAGCTGGCGCATGCCCGGCCCTTCGGCCCCCAGCACCAAAGCCACCGGGCCTTTGAGTTGCACCTGATAAAGGGTTTTGGGGGCGTCATCGCTGGTGCCGATGATCCAGATGTTGCGCTCTTTGAGCTCGTGGAGCGTGCGGGCCAGATTGGTGACCATGAAGTAAGGCACGGTGTCTGCCGCCCCGCTGGCCACCTTGGCCACGGTGGCATTGATGCCCGCAGCGTGATCCTTCGGGGCAATCACTGCCTGCGCCCCCGCGCCGTCGGCGACCCGCAAGCAGGCCCCGAGGTTGTGCGGATCGGTCACGCCGTCGAGCACCAGCAGCAGGGGGGCATCCCCACTGCCCTGCTCCAGGTGATCGAGCACATCGTCCAGAGAACGCGCCTGCGCCACGGGCTGAACCCGGGCCGCAACCCCCTGATGACCGTGGCTGCCCGCCAGTTTGGCCACGCGCAGGCTGTCGGCCTCGATCAGTCGAGCGCCGGCCTCGCGGGCACGCTCGATGAACTGCTTCATGCGCGCATCGCGGCGCGACGGATCGACATAAATCTCGATGATGGAAGCGGGCGCCGTCTTCAGACGCACACCCACGGCATGGAAGCCGAACAACACTTTGGGCGATGACATGCCGGGATTATCCGAGATTGTTCATGAGGGCCGAAATGGCCGCGAGGGCATTTGCGAGCCAGTTGGGTCCCGACTGAGGAGCCGAGCCTTTGTCGCTCTTCACAAGTGAGACGAATCGTCACAACCAAGTCATGACACAGCGGTGCGCTCCGCATTGGCTGCGCCAACCGTTGCAATGTCAGCCGCGAAGTGTTGTCAGCAACCTCACCAGTTCGACGATGGCAGTGAACGGTTCTGGATCGGAGTGCGCAGTGAAGCGCACGGCCAACCGTTCTGCACGCTGGGTGGCCACAGATAAATGCTCGCCGGTGATCGCGAACGCGTTGCCCGCACCTTTGTCGTACTCGGGAATGTGCAGTTTGAGGCGGCGCATCACTTCATCACGATGCAGCGGAGCCTGAATGTCTTCAAAATGCAGCAACAGCCACAACTCAAAACTGGGCACCGAAGCAATCGCCTGAAAGGCCACTGGCTGCTTGGCATCATTCCTGATCTTGCCATCGATCGAGGCAGCCAGCGCCAGCGCCTCGTAATAGCTGTCATGGTCATCGCGGTCAAACACGGCATAGACCTTCTCGAACGCGCGACGCTGAATGTTCTTGTGGCGGTCGCCCTTTTCAAACAATGCTTGGGCGTACTGCACCACCTGGATAGGCGCGGTGCCCAGTTCGCTGGGTCGGACTTCCACATTGGCAGTGTGCAAACGATAGGCCGCACGGATTTCACGAAAGTAATTCGGCTCGGTCTTGCTGCCTTCAGAAACGATCAGGATACGGTCGTAACTTGCCCGCTGCCCCTGCTTGCGCTCAAGCTGTTTCTGTTGGCGTTCTTTGGGGGAGTTGTCGCGTGCCATCAGGGTTTCAGACCCAAGGTGTCGCTGAGCAATGGCACACCACCGTACCGCCCCATTAGGTAGCCGCGTTCCAATGCCTCGTTTTTGCGCGGGCTGAATTCGGATAGGCTGACCAACGTCGAGGCCTGATCTCGGTCTTTTTCAACGAACCACACCTGATCACGACGGAACAGATTTGGTGCATCCAATAGCGACGTGTCGTGCGTGGTGAAGATCAGTTGTGCAGCTCCGGTGTTGATCCTTGGGCGATGGAATAGTCGCACGAGTTCGCGCACCAGCAGGGTGTGCAAGCTGGTGTCGAGCTCGTCGATGACCAGCGTCAGTCCTTTGCGCAGAATGTCGAGCACTGGTCCTGCAAGGAACAACAGATTGCGCGTGCCGTTGGATTCGTCCGTCAATTCGAACACGGCTTTACCCCGTTCGGTGACGTGGTGGAAGCGCAGCTTGTGTTCTTCCATTTCTTCCGAGCGCACTTCAGTTTTACCGGCCACCAAGTCAAAGTGAACGGCCTGCCCAGGGACTTTGCGTGTTTCCACATCAATGTCGGCGATGCTGATGTCGGCGGCAGCAAGGAAGTTGCAAATCTCTTTGCGACCATCATCCTGCTTGAGCATCTGGATAGATACTTGCGGACTGAGCTGGGTTTGCTCGTTGAAGATCACCAGGCGATTCACGAACCAGTCGAACACTGGGCGCAAGGCTTCGCTGTTGAGTTGCACGGCCATCGACAGGAAGAGGGCGTTCGGTCGGGTGGCACCTTCCCACAGGTTTTTTGGCCCTTTTAGACCGGGACCGAAGTCATAGACATCTTTGTTGGACTCTGTGTCGAAGCGGCGTGTGAACCAACGCTGGGGCTTGAACGCCTTGTAAACCAGCAGGTGCTCACTGACGATCCGCTGAGCTGTCATGGCAAAGCCATACTGGTAGCGCACACCATCGAGCAGGAATGTGACCTCGAACTCGCTGGGCTGACTGGCGCAATCGATGTCAAGTCGAAAGGACTGAACAGCGAAGGTCTGGCTAGGATGGATCGCCGTCGCGGACTCGGTCACCACGCCGCGCATGTACTGCAGGGCTTTGATGAGGTTGGACTTGCCGCTCGCGTTGGCACCATAGACCACGGCACTGCGAACCAGGGTGGGTGCGGCACGGATGCCCGTCGCTTGGGTGTGGGTGTCATGCAGGGTCTTGTCCTTGGACGCAACAAGACTAAACACCTGCTCGTCGCGCAGACTGCGGAAGTTCTTGACGCGGAACTCGACCAGCATTGCATTCACCTCGTTTTTTTAAAATAAAACCGCATTATGACTCAGCAACGCAAAAAACGATGATATTTGTGAATTTTGTGGTGGCTTGAGTGTTCTGGGTTGGCATCGCAGGCCGAGCCAGTCGGGCCGGGATGTGAAAGTAACGGGCCACCAAGTGATCATTTACGTGATTGCTGACCGACGACGTGATATGCAAACCGTGTTGGCTCGCCGCCTGTTGGGCACTTGACTTGCAGCTAGGTGTCAGCTTGCACACGAAACGTCATAGAGGCCTCGGCAGCCCACGCTTCGCTGGCGCAACCGGCCTCGATGGTGATGCGGCGTTCGCAACGCTGGGCGATGCTGCGGTCGTGGGTGACCAGCACCAGTGTGGTTGCGAGTTCGCGGTTGAGGTCGAACATCAGTTGCATGACTTTTTCGCCGGTGGCAAAGTCCAGACTGCCGGTAGGCTCGTCGGCCAGCAAAACCGCCGGCCGCACGACAAAGGCACGCGCCAGCGCCACACGCTGCTGCTCACCGCCCGAAAGCACCCGCGGGTAACGCGACAGGCGCTCGCCCAAGCCGACCCGCTGCAGCATCTGGGTAGCAGCTTGGCGCGCATCGCGGCGCCCGGCCAACTCCAGTGGCAGCATCACATTTTCCAGCGCAGTCAGGTTGCCGAGCAATTGAAAGCTCTGAAAGACAAAGCCCACCTTCTGCGCCCGCACCGCCGCACGCTGATCTTCGTCCAATGCGAAAATGTCGATGCCGTCGATGTGAACCGTTCCGCGGCTTGGCGTATCCAAGCCGGCAACGATCGACAGCAAGGTGCTCTTGCCCGACCCTGACGCCCCGACGATGGCCACCGTCTGACCGCGCCGCAACTCCACGTTGATATCGCGCAAGATGTCGAGCGTGCCGGTCGCGTCAGTCACCGACTTGAACATCTTGTGTACGGCAATCATCACATCTGTCATGAACACTTTCAAAAATGGGAACAGGCGACACTTTAACGCCATCGCCCTATGCGCCGGTGCGGCGGGGTTATGGCCGGCGCTGGCCCTGGCACGCGAACCCGTGGTATTGATCGTCGGCGATTCGCTCAGTTCCGAGTACGGCCTGCGCCGGGGTACGGGCTGGGTGGCGCTGCTGGAAAATCGCCTGCAAGCCGAGCGCCTGCCCGCCCGCGTGGTCAATGCCAGCATCAGCGGCGACACCACCGCCGGAGGCCGTTCCCGCCTGCCCGCCCTGCTGCGCACCCATCGACCCGCCGTGGTGGTGATCGAGCTGGGCGGCAATGACGCGCTGCGCGGCCTGCCCATGCAGACGACACGCGACAATCTGCGCAGCATGGTGCAAGCCAGCCAGCAGGCCGGTGCGCGGGTGTTGCTGGTCGGCATGGAAATGCCGCCGAACTACGGCGCCCGGTTCGCGCAAGAGTTCCGGCAGGTGTTTGCGGATGTGGCACGCAGCGACAACGTGCCGCTGGTGCCGTTCTTGCTCAAGGGTGTGGCCGATGGCCCCGACCCCTTGGCCCTGTTTCAGTCTGACCGCATCCACCCCAATGAAGCAGCGCAAGCCATCATGCTCGACAACGTCTGGCCCAGTCTGCGCCGTCTGCTGGTGCGCCCTTGATGGGGGCCTGTGGGTGTTCAAGCGCTAGCTGTGCGCTGGCTGTGCACTGGCTGCTGGGGCCGTTCTAGCCGCCCGGGCGCTTGCGAAACACCTGCAAGGCCTGCGCCAAGTCGGCCTGCAGATCTTCGACTGCCTCCAGCCCAACCGCCAAACGCACCAGGTGGGGGGCGTAGGGCCACTGGCGGGTGCGCATGGAAGGGATGTGGTAGGGCACGCACAAGCTGATCGGGCCGGCCCAACTGTAACCCAGTCGAAAAAACTGCAGCCGGTCGCAAAAGGCGTCCACGAGGTCGGCACCCATGTCGGGCTGGAACACCACGCCAAACAGGCACGCAGCCGCACGGGCATGTCGCTTCCAGTGTAAGTGGCCCGGTGCGCCCTCCAAGGCCGGATGAAACACCTGCGCCACAGCCGGCTGCTGCTGCATCCACCGAGCCAGCGTGCGCGTGGCCGCATCTTGAGCGTGGTAGCGCAAGGCCATGCTGGGCAAGCCGCGCAGCACCCCTTCGGCATCGTTGGCACCCACCCCCAAGCCCAGCCGCATGTGCGTCAGGAGCAGGCGGCGATGCAGAGCCTCGTCGCGCGTGACCACCGCACCCATCAGCACATCGGCCCCGCCGCTGGGGTATTTGGTGAGTGCCTGCATCGACACATCAACGCCCGAGTCAAAAGCGGCAAAGGCCATGCCCGCGCCCCAGGTGTTGTCCAGCGCCGTGACGATGCGCTGTGCGCCGTCAGCATGACCGAAACGGTCGTTGGCCTGCTGCACCACGGCCACCAAGGCGGGCAGATCCGGGTATTCCAGCGTCACCGAGCCGGGCACTTCCAGCCAGACCAGCCGGGTCGATGGATGCAACTGCGCCGCCAGATCGGCCGGATTCATGGGGTCGTAATAGCGGTGGCGTATGCCCCAAGCAGCCAGCTCAGCTTCGGCCAAGGCTTTGGCGGGGCCGTAGGCGTTGTCGGGCAACAGGACTTCGTCCCCGGTGCGCAGCAAGGCCATGTCCACCAGCGCAATGGCCGACAAGCCGCTGGGCGTCAGCAGCGCAAAGCGCCCGCCCTCCAGCGTCGCGATGCGTTCTTCCAGAGTGAACGTGGTCGGCGTGCCGTGCAAACCGTAGGTGTAGGCCGACTTGTTTTTCCATTCGCGCTCGCGCATGGCAGCCACGTTGGGGAAGAGGACCGTGGATGCCTTATGCACGCCGGGTGCCACGGCCTCGAACTCGGCGGGTGGCCGATAGGGGTGGTGAATCAGCCCGGTGGAGGGGTTCATGTTGCTGGCGCTTGTTGTTCCGTGCTCAATGCAATGGGGTCTTGGTCAGATGGCCAGATCGAGAGGGAGGTCAGAGATATCTTTGAGTCTTTTGCCCTTGACCATCACGTCGAGCATCTCAGCCGCATCGTCGAGGCCAAGTGCCTGTACCGTGGCTTGCAACTCGTAGAGAGCAAAATGGTAAACACAATCGATGTCCCCGGTTCCGAGCGCAATCGAAGCCAAACGACTGGGCATGGGCTCAGCCGTAACAACCACTAGGCACGCCAGCCGCGTTGATCGAGAGGGTCGATCCGAGTAGCTTTGCATGATATGCCTTGCGAGCATCGACGAAGTCAGCGTTACCCATCATCAGGCCACCTTGAAAACACGCCTTGCCGATAAAGCGGCAAATATCTGTCGCGCCACAGCGGCTGCAACCGGCGGCGGAAAAGCATTGCCTATCTGGCGGTAGGCAGCCGTCTTACGCCCGGCAAACTGCCAATCGTCAGGAAATCCTTGGATGCGAGCTGTCATGCGGGTTGTCAGTCGTGGCATGCCCACAAAGTCTTGCGCAGGCGCGTCGTCCGAAACCCCATGCCCGTCCACACCCAAGGCCGCCCACGCTCGCTTGGCGCGTGTAGGCCCGAGGTCTGGCCCGCCATGCTTCTTCGAACCCCCGACCAAGGTTGGAGCCATGCCACTTGCCTACTCGCGCCAACGATCAGCGCCACGCCATCGGTTTGATTGCATCAGATCATGCAGCAATTCACCCACGCTAGGGGGCTGATTTGGGAGTGCTTCTGGCCAAGAGAACCCGGCCGCAAGGTCTTTGCGGATGCTAACAAAAACCACCCGAGGTCGCAACTGCGAAACGCCGAAGTCGGATGCGTTCAACAGACGCCAACCCGGTGAGTAGCCCAACTTGATGAGCTGCTTTTGCACTTTGTTGCGATAGTCGTCGAAAACAGCATCGAGAAGGCCTCGCACGTTTTCCAGCATCACCGCCTGCGGCCGGATTTCATCGGCCAAGCGGATGGCTTCTGGAAAAAGATCACGCTCGTCATCCGCTCCCAACTGCTTGCCAGCTTTTGAAAACGGGGGGCATGGCACCCCACCTGCCAGCAAGTCCACGCCCTTGTAGGGAGTGCCCGAAAAAGCACGCAAATCGCCTTCAATCACATTCCACGCGGGCCTGTTCAGGCGCAAAGTGGAGCAAGCAGGCGGCTCGATTTCAACCAAAGCAGCATGATCGAATCCCGCCATTTCGAGCCCCAGCCCTTGGCCACCAGCCCCGGCACACATCTCGACAGAAGTAAATCGGCTCATACATGCATTTTGCCTGCTTCACCTGACATGCAGCCTGACGACCGCCATCGATCTTGGCACCCCTGCCAACACCTAGAAACAAACGCTGCTGGCGTCAGACCTTCCACTTGGCCAGCAATTGCTCGGGCCGCAGCTTGTCGTAACTCTCGAACGGCTGATGGATCCAGGGGTTGGTCGGCAGAAACTCGACCGAATAATCGGGCGTGAATACCGATGCGCTTTTGGCCCAGATCACGGCACTGCGCAGTTCGGTGATCGGGGCGTAGTTGTTTTTCAGCAAGTCGATCACGGCACGCAAGGTGTGCCCCGAATCGGCCAAGTCATCGACCAGCAACACCTTGCCCGCGATCTCGCCCTTGGGGGTGGTGATGTAACGCGCGATGTCGAGCTTGCCCTGCACCGTGCCAGCTTCGGCCCGGTACGAGCTGGTGGACATGATGGCCAGCGGTTTGTCGAAAATCCGGCTCAGGATGTCACCGGGGCGCATGCCGCCACGCGCCAGACAGAGGATGGTGTCGAACTCCCAGCCCGATTGGTGCACCTGAATGGCGAGTTTTTCGATCAGCTTGTGGTACTCGTCATGAGACACGTAGAGGTGTTTGCCGTCTTCGGTGAGCATCAGGGTTCTCCGGGCCAAATCAGGCCGCGTAGGGGTGGTGCAACAGGATGGTGTGGTCGCGGTCGGGGCTGGTGGAAACGACGTGTATGGGCACGCCCGTCACCGCCTCGATGCGGCTGAGGTAGTTCTGCGCATTCAGCGGCAGGTCCTCGTAGCGGGTCACGCCCGCCGAGGAGTCCGACCAGCCCGGCAGCGTTTCGTAGATCGGCTCGCAGTGCGCGATGTCGTCCGCCCCCAAGGGGAGGATGTCGATGATGTCACCGTCCAAGCGGTAGCCTACGCAGAGCTGCAGTTCAGACAAGCCGTCGAGCACGTCGAGCTTGGTGATGCACAGCCCGCTGAGGCCATTGACTTGGGCCGAGCGCTTGAGCAAGGCGGCGTCGAACCAGCCGCAGCGGCGCGCCCGACCCGTGGTGGTGCCTTTCTCGGCACCCACGGTGGCCATGTGCCAGCCGGGCGTGCCTTCGGTTTGCCAGTCCAGTTCGGTCGGGAACGGCCCACCGCCCACGCGGGTGCAGTAGGCCTTGGTGATGCCCAGCACATAGTGCAGCATCTGTGGCCCGACCCCGGCACCAGCGGCGGCATTGCCCGCCACGCAGTTGCTGGAGGTAACGAACGGGTAGGTGCCGTGATCGATGTCGAGCAAGGTGCCCTGTGCGCCTTCGAACAGCAGGTTGACCCCGGCTTGGTGTGCTTCGTTGAGCTCGCGTGACACATCGGCCATCATGGGTTTGAGCAAAGCGGCTTGCTGCAACACCTGCGCCTTGACCGCTTGCGCCTGCACCTTGCCGTTGACGATGAAGGCCGACAGCGGTTGATTTTTCAACCACGCGCAGGCAGCCCAATCCACGTGCGCCGCGCCCAGCAAAGCCAACTGCTGGTTGTAGTAATCGACCAATTCGGTGAGCTTGGCGGCAAGCCGATCCGGGTGCTTGAGGTCTTGCACGCGCAAGGCGCGACGGGCCACTTTGTCTTCATAGGCCGGGCCGATGCCGCGCCCGGTGGTACCGATCTTGGCCGTACCGGCTTTTTCCTTGGCCACTTCACGCGCCACGTCCAGCGCCGCGTGAAACGGCAGGATCAAAGGGCAGCCTTCGCTGACCCGCAAGCGCGACCGCACCTCGACGCCCGCAGATTCCAGCCCGACGATTTCTTCGAGCAGCTTGCCGGGTGCCAGCACCACGCCGTTGCCGATGTAACACTTGACGCCCGGACGCATGATGCCGCTGGGAATGAGGTGCAACGCCGTTTTCACGCCATCGATGACCAGCGTATGCCCGGCATTGTGGCCGCCCTGAAAGCGCACCACGCCGCGCGCGGTTTCGGTCAGCCAGTCCACCAGCTTGCCTTTGCCTTCGTCGCCCCACTGGGTGCCCACGACGACCACGTTGCGCCCAGGCCGGGCCTTGAAATTGCAATCACTCATGTCTTGATTTCCAGCTATGCTTCAGGCAGCCCGTGGCTGCAACACCCAGCGACCCGCGCACTCCGTGAGCTCGCGGTCACAGTCGAATTCGTCCACCTCGTGCTCATGGCCTGGCAGGACGCAGAGCACGGTTTGCCCCTGCGCCCGCAAGTCGGCAATGGCGGCCCGCAAGGCCGGGGCACTGCCCCAAGGTGCCCGGATGGCACGCTGCAAGGCCGGTTGCGGCACGATCGCCACCAGCTCTTTGAGGTCCAGGCTGAAGCCGGCTGCCGGTCGCCGACGCCCGAACACCGCGCCCACCTCGTCGTAGCGCCCGCCGCGCACCAGCTCGACCGGGGTCTGCGCCGGGGTGGCCGCACCAAAAAGGGAAAAACGCATCCCGGTGTAATAGGCATAGCCGCGCAGATCGGCCAAGTCGAAGGACACCGAGACTTCGCTCAGGTGCTGCGCCAGCCAGCGCAAATCCGCCACCGCTTTGGCTAGGCCCGGCGAAACCGGCAAGACCCGAAGGGCTTCATCGAGCACAGCGGCATCGCCGTACAGGCGGGTCAGGGCCAGCAGGCCTTCGCGCACCGGCTCGCCAAGGGACCGGCTCTCTTGCTTGAGCGTGGCCACATCTTTCGCCGCCAAGGCGGCATGCAGCCGCGCCACCCGAGCAGGCTCTAGCTCGGAGTCGGCCAGCAAGGCATCGACCAGCCGGACATCGCCCAAATCCAGCGCCACATGGGCAACGCCTGCCGCCCGCAGCGAGGCGGTGGCCAGCTCGATGATTTCGAGGTCGGCTTCCAGGCCTGCATGGCCGTACAGCTCGGCGCCGAGCTGCAAGGGCTCGCGGGTGCCGTGCGGGCGGTCGATGCGGGTGCGTGCTGCCGGCCCGCAGTAGCACAGCCGGGTCACGCCCGCACGATTGAGCAGATGGGCGTCGATGCGGGCCACCTGCGGCGTGGTGTCGGCTCGCAAGCCCAGCGAACGCCCCGAGAGTTGATCGACGAGTTTGAAGGTTTGCAGATCGAGCGCTTCGCCGGTGCCTGTCAGCAGCGAATCGAGGTGCTCCAGCAGCGGCGCAATCACCAATTCGTAGCCATGCAGACGGGCGGTGTCGAGCAACGCACGGCGCAAGTCCTCGATATGCCGGGCCTCGGAAGGCAGAACATCGGCAAACTGATCCGGCAAGACCCAAGCAGACATGGAAATGGCTGTGCTGTTAAAACTGGGATTTTACCGGGATTAAAAAAGCGACCCGCCAGCCCTGACAAGTGATCTCTGCCGTCAGCCATCTTGGTGCATCCTCTCGATGTTCCAGTTTGCCGGTCCATCTCGACAACTACCGACAAAACGCAACCGCCGCGTTTCCTTCGCCACCCAATGCCGCAATCCAACCGCTTGCTTCTGCCGTGCGTAACCCTCTGATTTGTATGGGCCTGCGTTGCGGCCTTTGCGGACTTCGGGCCAGTTTCAGGGAGCGAGGTCGGCGCGAGGAATGGCTAGGAGAGTCAGATTGGCTGGACGGCCCGACTCGGGGCGTTCGAGACGACAACTGGTGGCCAGTCATTCTCCGAAACCCCGGTCAGGATCGCAACAATCTCGGATAATCACAGGCAATGCACTTGCATTGACATGACAAGGCTGTTGCATTACCATGCAAGGTATCGACCCCTTTGACCGGAGAGCGCCATGCCTGCCACCCTCGACGTCGAATCCACGTTGACCGACCGCTACCAGACCACGGTGCCGGAAACCGTGCGTCGTGCCCTGCGGCTCGGCAAGCGCGACAAGATCCACTACACCATCCGCCCCGGCGGCGAGGTGGTGCTGACACGGGCCGCGTCCGCTGAGGAAGACGACCCGGTGCTCGGCCAGTTCCTGGGCTTCCTGGCCCGCGACATGGCCAGCCATCCCGAGCGCCTGCAGGCCGTGGATGCTGGCCTAGTTCAACGGCTCCAGTCGCTGGCCGGTGGCATCGAGGTCGATCTTGATACCGCCCTGTCGGCAGACGATGAATGAGCAACAGCAAACCCGCGCCCTTGGTCATTCACGGCTGGACGGTTTTTGCCCACCCGCTGTTCCTCGCACAGATTGAGGCGCTGGCGCAGCAGGTCGAGGCATTCAAGCAGAAAGACCCGGACGGGTACGTGAAGAAGAACGCCAGCAAGCGACTGGCAGCGATTACCAAGCTGGCGTTCGATGTCATCCCGCAAGACCCCACACGGCCAGAATACCGCCAAGGCAGTACCCTCGGCGACGACCACAAGCATTGGTTTCGGGCCAAGTTCTTCCAGCAATATCGGCTATTTTTCCGCTACCACGCCCCCAGCAAGGTGATCGTGTTTGCTTGGGTCAACGACGAGGATACCAAGCGCACCCATGAGAGCAGCGACGACGCCTACCGGGTATTTCGCAAGATGCTGGAAAGCGGCCATCCGCCGGACGACTGGAGCCAGTTGCTGGCCGAGGCCCGCGCCGAGGGGCAGCGTTTGCAGCAGTTCGCAGCTGGCATCGCGCCGTAACGCTTGACTTCTATGGTGAAGCGCGTTGTCATGGGGTCATCTGTTTAGGAAAAGACCCGCCAGCAGGCGGGTCGCTCGGGTGCGCGAGTCTGTCAGCGGCTGGCCGGCGCACTGCCGCGCATGCCTTTGAAGAACTCGGAGGATGGATCAAGCACCATAATGTCGCTCTTGCTGTTGAAGCTGGCCCGGTAGGCCTCCAGGCTGCGCCAGAACTGGGCAAAGGCGGGATCGCGGCCAAACACCTCGCTGTAAATCCGCGACGCTTCGGCATCGGCCTGACCTTTGATCTTCTGCGCCTCCCGGAAGGCTTCGGCCAGAATCACCTCACGCTGGCGGTCGGCATCGGCCCGGATCGCCTCGCCATCGGCAAAACCGGTGGCACGCAATTCGTTGGCAACCCGCAAGCGCTCGGCCTCCATGCGCTGGAACACGGAACGGGTGATGGTTTCAGCGAAGTCGATCCGGGTGATCCGCACGTCGGCCACATCGATGCCCCAAGGCCGCTCGGCGCCGCGCACCGCCTGCAGCACCTGGCGCTGCACATCGGCCATCAGTTCCTCACGCCGGGTGGACAGCAGTTCGCGCACGGTGCGTTTGTTGACTTCTTCCTGAAAGGCGTTGCGCACCACGCGGTTCATCAACATCGCCCCGGCCCCCTCATCCAGACCGACGTTGCGGATGTAGGCCGAGGGGTCGGAAATACGCCAGCGCACAAACCAGTCGATCACCACCCGCTGGCGTTCGGCCGTCAGCATGGGTTCGGTGTCGGTGGTTTCGAGCGTCAGCAGGCGCTTGTCGAGATAGACCACGTTCTGAAACGGCGGCGGCATTTTGAAGTGGAGGCCGGGCTCGGTCACCACATGCTGGATCTGACCGAGCTGATAGACCACACCAAACTGGCGCTCGCTGACCACGAACAGCATCGAGCTGCCAGCGGCGAGCGTCAGCACCAGAGCAAGTAAAACAAGTCCAATCTTATTCATGTTGATTGTTCCTACCGGTATTAGCGCACATCAGGCGAGCGTGAACGATCGTCCCGGGCCCGCGGGTCGTTGGGCAGCGCCGGTGGCGGACTGGTTCCCGCCGGCCCGCCAGGCAGGTTGGCCGCAGGGGCGGCGGTGGCCGCAGGCGTCTGGGCACCCGCCGACTGCAGGAGCTTGTCGAGTGGCAGGAACAGCAGGTTGGAGTTGTTGCGGTTGTCAACAAACACCTTGGTCACTTTGCTGTAGATCTCCTGCATGGTTTCGAGGTACATACGCTCGCGGGTGACTTGCGGCGCACGGGCGTGTTCGACCTGCACCAGACGGAAGCGCTCGGCATCACCCTGGGCAGAAGCGACGACACGGGCGCGGTACCCTTCGGCTTCTTCACGCAGCCGTGCGGCGGCACCACGGGCGCGCGGAATCACGTTGTTGGCATAGGCTTGGGCCTCGTTGCGGGCACGTTCACGCTCTTGCCCCGCCATCAGCACGTCATCGAACGCCGCCTGCACCTGTTCAGGCGGACGCACACCACCCTGTTGCAGGTTGATGCCCACCACCTCGATGCCGATGGCACTGCGGTCCAGAATGCTCTGCATCAGGACGCGCACACGCGGCGCGATCTGATCCCGCTCATCGACCAGCGCCGCGTCCATGGTCATGCCGCCGACCACCTCGCGAACGGCGGTTTCGGCAGCACGCAGCACAGCGGCATCGGGGTCACGGCTGTTGAACAGGAAGTCGCGTGCGTTGCTCAGGCGGTACTGCACCGTGAATTTGATTTCGACGATGTTTTCGTCTTTGGTCAGCATGGCCGAGTCGCGCAGGCCGGTGGCAGGAATCACACTGTCACGGCCCACATCGACCGAGCGAATCTGGGTCACAAACACCGTTTCGTGGCGCTGGATGGGGGTGGGCAAGCGGAAGTTGAAACCGGCACCGACCGTGCTGTGGTAACGACCGAACTGGGTGACCACGGCCTGCTGACCTTCCTGCACGATGAAAAAGCCGGTGCCGAGCCAAATGAACGCAGCCACCGCAGCGATCAGCCCAACGCCGATGCTGGTGCTTTTCGGGTTGGGGTTGAATGACGGCATGCCACCGCCGCCACCACTGGAATTGCCGCCCCCGCCGCCCCGCCCCCCCCGACCGCCTAGGATGCCACCGAGCTTGCGGTTGAAGT